>CAYGMX010000099.1:0-8437 GCA_964351055.1 uncultured Loktanella sp.
TCGACACAACGCGCGTCCCGATCCCTTCGGCGTGCAGCAGGTCGCGGGCTTCCATCGCGATGCTGACCTCGGAGCCTGTGGCCAGCAGGATCGCCTGACGCTTGCCTTCCGCATCCGCCAGAACATAGGCACCTTGCGCGGTCAGGTTCTTGGCCTTGTGCTCGGTCCGCACGGTGGGCAGGTTTTGCCGTGTCAGTGACAGTACGCTGGGTGTTTTCTGCGCGGTCAGCGCGATTTCCCAAGCTTCCGCCGTTTCAACTGTATCGGCAGGGCGGAAGACATTCATGTTGGGTGTCGCACGCAGCATGGCGAGATGCTCGACCGGCTGGTGTGTGGGGCCGTCTTCGCCAAGCCCGATGCTGTCGTGGGTCATGACGTAAGTGGTCGGAATACCCATCAATGCAGACAGACGCATCGCGCCGCGCGCATAATCGGTGAAACACATGAATGTACCGCCATAGGGCCGTGCGCCGCCATGCAGCGCCATGCCGTTCATCGCAGCCGCCATCCCGTGTTCGCGCACCCCGTAATAAATGTAGCGGCCTTTGCGGTTGTCAGGGTGGAACACGCCCATGTCCTTGGTCAGCGTGTTGTTGGAGCCTGTCAGGTCAGCCGATCCGCCGATGGTTTCGGGCATGATCGGGTTGATGACTTCCAACGTCATTTCCGAGGACTTGCGGGTCGCAACAGATGGGGCACCTTCGCTGATCTGCTTTTTCAAAGCGCGGATTGTGGCCGACAGCTTTTTGGGGGCTTCACCCGCATAGGTGCGGTTAAACTCGGCCTGTTTGTTGGCGGAGAGGGCGGCAAAGCGTGCCTCCCACTCTTTGCGCGTATCAGCGCCGCGTGCGCCAATGGCGGCCCACTGATTGAGCACATCAGGGGCGACTTCGAAGTCACCCATCGGTGCGCCATAAGCCTCTTTCGCGGCTTTCAACTGGTCGGCGTTGGTCAATGCGCCGTGGCCTTTGGAGGTGTCCTGTGCGGCATGGCCCAATGCGATATGGGTCTTGCAGGCAATCATGGACGGGCGCGGGTCTTGCTTGGCGATGGTGATCGCGGCGTCGATCGCTTCGGGGTCATGGCCGTCAATGGACTGGACGTGCCAGCCGCAGGCGTCAAAGCGCATCTGCTGGTTGGTGATATCGGCGATATCGACGGTGCCGTCGATGGTGATATTGTTGTTGTCCCAGAAAACAATCAGGTTCGACAGTTTCTGCATGCCTGCCAGCGCAATCGCTTCATGGCTGATCCCTTCCATCAGGCAGCCGTCCCCCGCCATCACATAGGTGTGGTGGTTGATGATTTTCTTGCCCCAAGTGGCGCGCTGGATTTCCTCGGCGATCGCGAAACCGACAGAATTGGCAATGCCTTGGCCCAAGGGACCGGTTGTGGTTTCGATCCCGCGCGCATGGCCGTATTCGGGGTGGCCTGCTGTGCGTGCGCCCCATTGGCGGAAGTTCTTGATCTGGTCGAGCGGCATATCTTCATAGCCGGTCAGATACATCAAGGCATACAGCAGCATAGAGCCATGGCCCGCTGACAGAATGAAACGGTCCCGATCTGGCCATTCGGGATTCTTTGGATCGAACCTGAGATGCTTTTCAAAGAGCACTGTCGCCACATCTGCCATACCCATCGGCATGCCGGAGTGACCGGAGTTGGCAGCGGCGACTGCATCCAGGGTCAAGGTGCGGATGGCGGTGGCTTTCATCCAGTGATCGGGGTGTGCGGTGCGCAGGGCTGCAATATCCAAGGTGGTCTGATCCTGTTTCCAAGGGTGAATGACAAGGCTGACAGCCTCATAGCAGGCCCTTACGCGAGATCAAGCATGACGGCTAAGTTACTCTATTTCTTGCGACCTGTCGGTTTGCGGCGATGAAAGGGATGGCTTACGCTTGACAGCACGAGGCGCGATTCGGCAGTTGCTACTCCTGCTAAGAGGAAGAATGGCCGGATCAGAGAACGGTATTGGCCTGCCCTTGGGGAACCTTGGGCTTTGAAAGGACAGGCGGATGAGTGATATCAGTGCATTGGAGGCCCGGATTACCGCGGCCCTTGACCGGATCAGGCGGGGGCTGGATCGGCCAAGCCAAGACAATAGCCAAGGTCCGGACGCGGAACTGCAAGAGGCCCTTGATCAGGAGCGGGCAACCAATGCTGAACTGGTCGCGCGCGTGCGCAGCCTGAAAGAACGGCAAGATACGCAAGTGGCAAGCCTGACTGCGCGCGTCGAAACGCAGCGCACCCAATTGATGCAACTGGATGAGGAATTGCAGCAACTGCGCGCCTCGAACATCCAGCTGCGCGGCCTGAATACCAAGCTGCGCGAAGCTGTCACTGCCGGTCTTGCACCCGAACTGCACGATGCCGCCGTGGCCGCAGAAATCGAGGCATTGCATGCACAGCGATCCGCCGACGCCGCTGAGATTGATGCCATCATCGCCGAACTGAAACCCCTGATCGAGGAGACACCCCATGCCGCAGGTTGAGATCACCATCGGGGGCCGTGTTTTCGAGGTGGCCTGTCAGGAGGGAGAAGAGCATTTCCTGTATTCGGCCGCAGACATGCTTGATATTGAAGCCGCACATCTGGCCGAACAGATCGGCCGCATTCCTGAATCGCGGATGTTGCTGATGGCGGGCCTCATGCTGGCCGACAAGACAGCGGGGCTTGAGGACAAGGTTCGTGAACTGGAAGCCGAAGCCGCCAAGACGCGCAGCCAGATCGATATGCTTCAATCACAACCGCGACCGGACCCCGTCCGCGTCGAAGTCCCGATGATCCCTGCCGAAGTCACCGATACGCTTGCTGAAATTGCCGCGCGGGCCGAAGCCTTGGCCGATCAGATCGACGCGCGCTAGGGCAGGGAGGGATTGACACCCTCCCGAATCCATCACCCGTTTGCTTCGCGGATCTTGTCTGCGGCATCCTTGTCGAAGGTCACACCGTTTTCTGCAAACAGGGTGTCGAGTTCACCTGACAAAGTCATTTCGGTGATGATGTCGCAGCCTCCGACAAATTCGCCTTTGACATATAGCTGCGGGATGGTCGGCCAGTCGGAATAATCCTTGATGCCTTGGCGGATGTCGTCATCTGCCAGCACGTTCACATCGGCAAAGTCGACGCCCATGAAATTCAGCACGCCCGCTACGCGCGACGAGAAACCGCATTGCGGCATGCTCTTGGTGCCCTTCATGAAAAGGACCACGTCATTGGTCGTGACAGTTTCTTTGATCTTGTCTTGGGCTGACATATGCGTTTACTCCGGCGCTTTGGTGGTGAGGCCAAGGGCGTGAATTTCGCCGCTGTCCACTTTGGGTTTGATGACGGCCATGACCGCCCGCTGTTGCTGGATACGGTTCATGCCGCGAAAGCTTTCGTCAATGACCATACCTTGAAAATGCACCCCGTCATCCCCCTGGATCTGGATCGTTGCATTGGGGAAATGCGCGCGCAGCAGGTCTTCGATGTCATGGGCTGTGATGGCCATGGGGCGTCCTTTGATAACTTGGGCTTAATCTAGGTATATCGTGTCCGGTGGGCAAGGGGGCGCCACTGCCGCGCGGGTCTGGTCACGGGGCGATGGCGTTTTCGAAGGCGGTGCGGAAAATCTGACCAAGGTCTGCAAGGGGCGCGCTTTGGTTCCCAAAAGTCACCTGATCACCGCCCGCCTTTCCGATGGTCACAAGCGTGACGCCAGCAAGGTTGGCCGCAACCATCAGCGCCTCGGCCTGATCAAAGTTGCAGGCGATCAGATAGCGCGCCTGATCTTCGCCAAAGAGCGTCGGCGTGTCTTCTGCGTCAAGGGTGATCCCTACGCCTGCCGCCTCGGCCAGTTCAAAGGCGGCCAGTGCAAGCCCGCCATCGGCGAGGTCGGTGCAGGCCCGGATATAGGTATGGTTGGCGCGGATAAAGTCGCCGTGGGCTTTCTCGGCGGCCAGATCGACCTTAGGAGCATCGCCTTCGGCACGGCCATAAACTTCGGCCAAGAGCGCCGATTGCCCCAGATGTCCGGTTGTTTCGCCCAAAAGAAGCAGCACATGCCCTTCGCGGATGTCACCGCTGATCATTTCATCAGGATGGTTGATAATCCCGACAGCCCCGATTGTGGGTGTCGGCAGGATGCCCTTGCCGTCGGTTTCATTGTAAAGCGACACGTTGCCCGACACGATCGGCATGTCCAGCGCTTTGACCGCTTCGCCGATCCCTTGGATCGCACCCACGAATTGCCCCATGATTTCCGGCTTTTCAGGATTGCCGAAGTTCATATTGTCAGTTGTCGCTAAGGGCCGCGCGCCGACAGCAATCAGGTTGCGATAGGCTTCGGCGACCGCTTGTTTGCCGCCTTCAACGGGGTTCGCTTTGACATAACGCGGGGTTACATCGCTGGTGAAGGCCAGTGATTTATCGGTGCCATGCACGCGCACGATGCCAGAGCCCGCACCGGGTGTGCGGGCCGTATCGCCCATAACTTGCTGGTCATATTGTTCATAGACCCATTGCTTGCCCGCATAGTTGGGGCTGCTGATCAGCGCCTTGAGCCCGTCGATCGGATGCACGCCCGTGATCTCGCCCAGCGGGGCGGCGGCGGGTGTCGGCACCCACGGGCGGTCGTATTCAGGGGCAGAGCCCGACAGGGTTGCCAAAGGAAGGTCGGCTTTGATCTCGCCATTGTGTTCAACAATGAAACGATCCTCGGCGATTGTTTCCCCAACGATAGCAAAATCGAGGTCCCATTTTTCGAAAACCGCACGGGCTTCGGCCTCCAGTTCCGGCTTGAGCACCATCAGCATCCGCTCTTGGCTTTCGGACAGCATCATCTCGTAGGCGGTCATATTTGTTTCGCGTTGTGGCACGGCGTTCAGGTTCAGGCGGACACCCAAGCCGCCTTTGTCGCCCATTTCGACCGCAGAACAGGTCAGGCCAGCGGCACCCATGTCCTGAATCGAAATCACCGCACCTGTTGCCATCAATTCCAGCGTCGCTTCCATCAGGCGCTTTTCGGTGAAGGGGTCACCCACTTGGACAGTGGGGCGCTTTTCTTCGATGGTGTCGTCGAATTCGGCAGATGCCATGGTCGCACCACCAACACCGTCGCGGCCGGTTTTTGCACCAAGGTAGACAACCGGCATACCCACACCGGAAGCAGCGGAATAGAAAATCTTGTCCGCATCGGCAAGGCCGGCAGCAAAGGCGTTCACAAGGCAGTTGCCGTTATAGGCGGGGTCAAAGCGGACTTCACCACCGACGGTGGGCACGCCAAAGCAATTGCCATAGCCGCCCACGCCCGCAACCACGCCATTGACCAGTTGTTTGGTCTTGGGGTGGGATGGTGCGCCGAAAGAGAGCGAATTCATCGCCGCAATCGGACGGGCGCCCATTGTAAAGACATCCCGTAAAATACCACCGACGCCAGTGGCTGCACCCTGATAGGGCTCGATATAGCTGGGGTGGTTGTGGCTTTCCATTTTGAAGACAACCGCTTGCCCGTCGCCAATATCGACAACGCCCGCGTTTTCGCCGGGGCCGCAGATGACTTGGGGGCCGGTGGTCGGCAGGGTGCGCAGCCATTTCTTGGAGGATTTGTAAGAACAATGCTCGTTCCACATGGCCGAGAATATGCCCAACTCTGTAAAGGTCGGCGTGCGCCCGATGATGTCCAGAATGCGCTGATATTCATCAGGCTTGAGCCCGTGGGACGCGATCAGGTCTGCGGTGATTGCTGGCTCTTGCATGATAACCCCTTTGGCAGTTGCCGCCTTTTACCGAGGCATGCGCCAATGGGAAAGCACCATTTGCCAAGAAAAAAGCCGGGCACAAGGCCCGGCGAAGTCCAACAGGGAGGTGAAGAAGATGAGCGTTGCGGCATCATCGCCTTCGAGTGACCAGATAGTGCGCAGTTTTTGACCAATCAAGAAAAAATGGAATGAAAGAAGTGCAAAGCCGCTATGCGTTAAATGCATAGCTTCGCTCCCGCAGGAGGCCAATCGCGGTGTCAGAATGTCCGGAGGGTGTGTCGCAACCCGCCAATCCGGTTTGCGCGTATGTTCAGATTTCGGTTGCTTCACGCATCTTGCGCCGGTGCGCAAAAATCTCGTCCTGCACAAAATCGCGGAACGCACTGATCCGTTTGGATTGGCGCAGTTCTTCGGGATAGGCTAGGAACACAGGGACCTCGCCGCTTTCAAGATCGGGCAGGACCCGCACAAGATCGGGGAAATCCTCTGTCACGTAATCCGGCAGAACGCCAATCCCGATATGGTTGAGGATTGCCTGCAGCACGCCGAAATAGTTGTTTACGGTCAGCAGGTTCTGGATGTCGTAGGTCATCAGGTGTTGTACGAGCGTTGCGCCAGCCGCGACCTGAATTGAATTCAGACTTTGGCAAATCAGTCTGTGGTCGCGCATTTCCTCAAGTTCGGTGGGTGCGCCATTCTTCTCAAGATAGGTTGGCGAAGCATAAAGCCGCATCCGCACGGACATCAGCCGTTTGCGGATCAGGTCGGCCTGACTGGGTTCCTTCATGCGGATCGCCACATCCGCCTCGCGCATCGGCAGGTCGAGCACACGTTCTTCCAGCATCAGGTCGATCTTGAGATCGGGGTAGAGTTCATAAAGTTTGGGCAGACGCGGGGCGAGCCAAAGTGTCCCGAACCCCGTGGTTGTGGTGACGCGCAATTCGCCAAACACTTCTTCTTCGCTGTCCCTGATCCGCGCTGATGCGGCTTCAAGGCGTTTGTTCATCGATTTGGTCGCGTCAAATAGCAGCTCACCCTGTTCGGTCAGGATAAGGCCGCGCGCGTGCCGGTGGAACAAAGTGGTATTCAGCGATTCTTCTAGCGCGCGGATTTGCCTGCTGACCGCAGATTGCGACAAATGCAGCGTGTCACCCGCATGGGTCAGTGACCCCGCGTCTGCAACGGCGTGAAAGATTCTTAGTTTATCCCAGTCCATCCTGCCACGCCGCCACCTATGTTAACGCTATCTTTGACACATTAGTACGCGGAATACCCCCTTTTATGCAAACGCAGCGAGAAATTATTTTCTGCTTTGTAGGTCAGCCTTTTTGACCTATGCTGAACAAGAGCGATTTGACGCATTGGGAGGTGCGACATGACACATCAGGATGTATCCCTTGGCGACCGGTATGACCTGACGAAATCGTATGTTCTGTTGAACGGAACCCAAGCCCTTGTGCGCCTTATGCTGATGCAACGCGCGCGCGATGAAAAGGCGGGTCTGAACACCGCAGGTTATGTAACCGGCTATCGCGGGTCACCGCTGGGCGCTGTCGATATGCAGATGACCCGCGCAAAAAATGTGCTGGACCCTGCCCAGATCACCTTTCAGCCCGGATTGAACGAAGACCTTGCCGCGACAGCCCTTTGGGGCGCGCAGCAGGCGGAATTGCGCGGCGAGGGCAAATATGACGGCGTCTTTGGCCTCTGGTACGGCAAAGGCCCCGGTGTGGACCGGTCCGGCGATGTGATGCGCCATGCCAACATGGCGGGGACCTCGCCTCATGGCGGCGTGATCATGGCCATGGGGGATGACCATACCGGCGAAAGCTCCACGACCTTGCACCAGTCCGATTGGGCGATGGTGGATGCGTACATGCCTATTGTGTCACCTGCGGGTGTGCAGGAAATTCTGGACTATGGACTCTATGCCTATGCACTGTCGCGCTATGCTGGCGTCTGGGTTGGCCTGAAAACCATGAAAGACACGGTCGAGGTAACCTCTGTTGTCGATGGCAGCCCTGAGCGAATGTCGTTCGCCGCGCCCGATCTGGACCTGCCAGAGGGCGGGCTGAACATCCGCCTGATCGACACGCCGCAACTGCAAGAGGCGCGGATGATCGACCACAAACGCTTTGCCGCAGAGGCGTTTTCCCGTGCCAACAAGATGGACCAGCGCAAATGGGGCAAAGCGGGTGCCAAAATCGGGTTTGTCGCGGCAGGCAAGAACTGGCTGGACTTGCAGCACGCGCTGTCGCTGCTGAATATTGACGCGGCCGAGGCTGAACGGTTGGGGATCACGACCTATAAGATCGGTCAGGTCTGGCCGCTGGATATGGCTTCCTTTCATGACTGGGCCGAGGGCCTTGAGCTGATCGTCGTCGTAGAGGAAAAGCGCAAGCTGATCGAAGTGCAGGTCAAGGAGGCGCTGTTTGACGACCGGCAGGGCCGCCGTGTCTATGGCTGGCACAAGGGCGATGAACATTCCGCAGGCCGCCGCGAAGAGATTTTCCAGACCAAGGCTGACCTGAACCCCATTGTCGTCGCCGAAAAACTGGGCGGCATCTTGGAGGAAGAGGGCTGTGGATCATCGGGAATTACCGCAGGTCTCGCTGCACTGGCCGAAGCCCGCAGAGCGGACAACGCCCCCGAGCTTGCAGCACGTCTACCCTATTTCTGTTCCGGCTGTCCGCAT
>CAYGMX010000100.1:0-533 GCA_964351055.1 uncultured Loktanella sp.
CTTCGGGGATCAGCATGGACACAGGCTGGCCCAGCATTGCCGCCTCTGCCTCGATCCCGCCAACGCCCCAGCCCAGCACGGCCAGACCGTTCACCATGGTGGTGTGGCTGTCGGTGCCAACCAGCGTATCGGGATAGGCGACCGTATCGCCGTTCTGGTCTGTATCGGTCCAGACGGTCTGGGCCAGATATTCAAGGTTCACCTGATGGCAGATACCGGTGCCGGGGGGTACGACGCGGAAGTTGTTGAAGGCACCCTGACCCCATTTGAGGAACTGGTAGCGTTCCATGTTCCGCTCGTATTCGCGGTCCACATTCATCTGGAAAGCACGGGGGTTGCCGAATTCGTCGATCATGACCGAGTGGTCGATGACCAGATCCACAGGGTTGAGCGGGTTGATCTGCTGGGCGTCGCCCCCCAGCGCCACGATCCCGTCACGCATGGCGGCAAGGTCAACCACGGCAGGCACACCTGTAAAATCCTGCATCAGCACGCGGGCAGGGCGCTAGGCAATTTCGCGGGGGTTCTGGCCG
>CAYGMX010000100.1:543-8426 GCA_964351055.1 uncultured Loktanella sp.
TTGTCGGCCCAATCCGAGAACGCCTTGATATCGTCAACCGAAACCGAAAAACCGCCGTCTTCGAAGCGCAGCAGGTTTTCAAGAACCACTTTCAGCGCGGCAGGCAGTTTGGAAAAGTCACCCAAGCCGGCGGCTTGCGCCGCTGGAATAGAGTAATAGGCGACAGTCTGGTCCCCGACGGTAAGTGTCTTGCGGGTCTTGGCGGTGTCTTTTCCGACGGTGATCGTCATGGCTATCCCTTTCGTGGCTACGGCTGAGCGCGGTTCCTAAATGGCTTTTGCCCCATGCCGCAAAGGCAATCAAGAGGGGCGGTGTGAATTTTGTATACCATTGCACACAATTTCATTCACTTCTGGTCAGAACACTGAAACATTCCTAACATACCACTCTCAATTGGTTGATTGGTCATTTCAGGCAAAGCTCACTAAACCGAACCGGGACGACTAAATTCAGGACTTCTCATGCGTTATCTTATCGCCATTCTTTCTTTTGTTGGCATGCTGCAAGCGGCGCAGGCAATGGCACAAGATGGCCCCGTTGTGGTTGAACTCTATACATCGCAAGGCTGTTCGTCCTGCCCACCGGCTGACGAAATGCTGGCCGAACTGGCAACGCGGGATGACATTATCGCATTGGCCCTGCATGTGGACTATTGGGATTACATCGGCTGGAAAGACAGCTTTGGCCGCCCCGAAAACACCGCCCGCCAGCATGCCTATGCCCGCGCTGCCAATGCAGAGACTGTCTATACGCCGCAGATGATCATTGGTGGCGTCGATCATGTGATCGGCTCGCGCCCGATGCAGGTGATGGATGCGGTGCAGGCGCAAAGCCTTCGGGGGTACGTGTTCGAGGTGTCGCTGACGCGCATCGGGAATGATGTTGTGGTCAAATCTGCCCCGGGCAGGGGTGGTGACTATGTCGTGCAGATCGTACGCTACACACCGCAGGAAACTGTCGCCATCGGGCGGGGCGAGAATGCAGGACGCAGCATCACCTATGCCAATATTGTCAGGTCGTGGGATGTTGTCGCCCGCTGGGATGGACGCAGTGCACTGGCGTTGCAAACCCCTGCTGCCGGTGGCGAACCGGTGGTCGCGATCATCCAGCAGGCCACTCATGGCCCGATTGTGGGTGCCGCCGCTCTGCGCTAGCTGCGCTTGCCCTTTTTCCAGCGGCGATGAACCCAGAACCACTGTGCGGGGTTGCGCGCGATCTGCGCTTCCAGTCTTGTGTTCATTTCCAACATCATATCCGGGGGCGTGCCATGCGTGATCGGAGCCTCGACCTCGATTGTGAACGATAGGCCATCTGCCTGTCGCAAGCCAAAATAGGGGATCACCACCGCATCCAGTTTCAGGGCAATTTCCGCCGCAGAGAGCGATGTGCGCGCCGGATGTCCCATAAACGGCAGCAACTGGCCGGGCGCGGACACATCATAAAGCAGGGTGCCCAGTCCGCCGCCGCGTAAGTGGCGGACAAACCCCATCGTGCCACGCCGCCCTTGGGCAAAGACAGGGCCGCCCCAAGATGTCATGGTCTTGGCATAATGGTCATTGAAATAGGCGTTCTGCATCGGGCGATAAAGGCCGCCGATGGTATGTCCCATCGCGGTCAGGACCTGGCGGGGCGCTTCATGATTGCCGAAATGTCCGGTGACAAAGATTACAGGGCGTTTTGCGCTGACCGCATTCTCAAGCGCTCTAAGCCCGGCACCGGTCGGTTTGGTCTGCGCGAGTTGTTTGCCAAACTCCTGCCACGAGTAATTTTCGATCAGGGTGCGGCCAAAGTTGTCACAGCAGGCTGCGGCGGTCTTACGGCGCGCGATTGTGCCCATATCGGGATAGATGAGCGCCAGATTCTCCTCGGCCCGTTTGCGGTATCCGGCAAGCGGACCAATCGCGCGGCGCAAGGCGCTGCCCATCATCGGCACGCGGGTGTCGTAGGGCAGGCGCATGACGGCTGCGATCAGCGCACGCAAGGCGCGGTCGGCGAACCAGTCTGCCCGCGTGCCATCAAGGAGCAGATCTTTAGTCACGCAATATCCGGTGTTTTGGCCTGACCTGTCCCGATCATGCTGTCGCGGGTCACCAGTTTTGCCAGCGCGTCCTGCGTCCAGCCATCGGTGCCTTCGGGGCGCATCGGGATCACAACATAGCGCATGTCAGCGGTGCTGTCGTGTACGCGGACAGTTGTGGTGTCCGGCAGGACCAGCCCGAATTCGGCCAGCACCTTGCGCGGTTCTTTGACGGTGCGTGAACGGTAGGCGCGCGACTTGTACCAATCAGGCGGCAATCCCAACAGGTTGCGCGGATAGCAAGAGCACAGGGTACAAACGACGACATTATGTTCGGTGGGCGTGTTTTCCAGTGCGATCAGTTTCATCGGACCGATATCGAAACCCATGGCGCGGCTCGTGGCGGTCGCATCCTGCAATAGCGCACGACGAAAGTCGGGGTCTGTCCATGCGCGCGCCACGACAGTGGCACCCTGCGCCGGGCTGCGGGCATCCATTGCGTCGATCTGGGCACTGATCTCTTGGGCGGTGGTTACGCCTTTGTCGATCAACAGACTCCGGATCGCGATTTCCATCTGCTGCCAATAGGTCAGCGGCTGGTCGTCATCGGCCCGGTAGGGATGCCCCGAGGGGGACAGGTGGTCATGATGATCATGTGGCATGGGGAGCCTTTGCCGGTTCGAGCCAGTGACAGTAGATTTCTGCATCGATCGTGTCGTCAGGATTGTCTGCGGCCTTGCCCCAGACTTCGGCCATGGTGAAGCGGATGCGCATCAGGGCAAGGGGGTTACCCGCATGGCCATAGGCTAGTTCCTCGGGGTTTGGGAAGGGCCCTAACGTGCGTTCCACCCAGCCGGTCTTGCCGCGCAGATAAGCCGGGGTGCGCACATGGCCGGGGGGCATATCGGCGCGGACGCGCATGTACTGCGGGCTATTCACCTGCCGCCTCGCCGTAAGTGCTGCCGCGCGCGGCGACCTGCGTCATGCGTTGGGCCAGTTCGGCCGTCGTATAGGCCCCCGCCTCGATGAGGTTCTGGTTCACGGCGGCGATCCAGCGTTCATAATAGGTCATGGTTTCAAAGGCCTCTGGCCCCATGTCCTCAAGGACGCGGCGCAAGCCGTCGACAGTGAAATAGCCTTTGGAGGTAGCGATCACCATCAGGGCATCGACGCGCTTTTCCCAAAGCGAGAAATCATGCTGATCGGTGGGAACCGGACCGGCCGCATCGCCGCCCATATCATGCCAGCGGCGGCCATCGAATGAATTTGTGTCTTCCGTCATGCCTGACAGGATAGTGCATTTCCGCAGGCAGGTGAATCACAATTCGTGCCCAAGGGCAGAGGCTTAGCCCGCGTCTTCATCCTGTTCATCAGGATCGATCAAAGTGATCAGCCCGCCATCCACCATTTCGCGAATGGCGGTGGTGACGGCGGCCATCGCCGCCTCTGCATCGGCCTTTCTGATCCGGCCCCGTTCTTGGGCCTCTTCACGCAACTGGCCTGCCATCCGTTTCGAAAGATTGCCAAGGATGAATTCCGCCGAAGCGACCAGCGCGTCATCCCCTGCCAGACCAGCGGCGATTGCGACGGTCAGAACCTCTGCATCGACGCTACGCATGCAGTTTGGAATATCGGTGGGTTTGACGCGTGGACCGATATCCTTGAAGGTAAAGATGGCCTTGCGCACATCGCTGGCAAAGATCGGATCCTCGTTTCCCAGCCCTTCCAGTACCTGTTCACGGGTATCTGTCTGTGTTGCATTCAAGATGGCGCCAAGACGCTGAACCGGCGCCTTGGCAAAGGCGCGATCGTCGGGGCGGCCGTATTCCTGCGCCAAGGCCGCACCGATCCGGCGGACCGCATCGGGTGTGATGCCATCGGTCTGGGACATCGTGTAAGTGATGCGGCGTGCGCGGTCGCCAGCGATTTTGGACAGAACCGCGGCAGCCTTGGCAACCGGAAGTTTCGACAGCACAACAGCACAGATTTCGATGCTTTCGGCGCCCATGATTGCGGTCAGGCGCTCTACGCTCAGTTCGATGATGGTTGGCCAGTGATCACCATTGCGCACGCTTTCAAGCTGACTGCGCAACCGCGTTGCAAGGGCGGGGCTCAGATGGTCTGCGAGCGTCATGATCGCACCGTCATTGGTGCCGGAGGCGGTGAGGCCAACAGCCTCAAGCTCTGCTGTGAATTCTTCGGCAACGGCAAAAACAGTTCGCCGGTCCACAAGTCGGATCGCGCCCAGTTCATGTGTCAGAAGCAATTGAAGCGGTTCCGGCAACCTGCTGAGCGAAAGCTGGCCGCCGTCGCCAACCAACATCTGCACGATCATCGCTGCCTTGCGACGGCGCGACAAAGTGGACGGTTCGGTGCTGTTGGATACATTGGCCATGCCACTGTTCTAGCGGCACGACCGTGAACGATTGGTTAGTATCGCAGGCCTAAGACCCTGGATGTGTCACCATGATCGACATTTTTTTCAAATGCTCGACCGTCTTGGGGTCCAGCTTTGCGGTGTCGGCAGTATCTTCGTGGATGGCGATGACATCAGCTTCGAGTTCGGCGATCTCTTCATCGGTGAACTCGCGGTCGGGATGGGCAAAGCCGCCGATGCTCCGGCTGTCATCGGATGCTGTCACGATGACCACCCCGTACTTCATCCCGTACTCTGCCGCCATCTTTAGGACACCCGACGAATCATCCAGCCCAGACCAGCGCTGCGTGCCTGTGTTTTCGAACCCCCACGCCACCATCGGGTCCATCATGATCAAACCATTGCTGGAATAATAATCAAGCCACGCCTTTGGATAGGTCTGAAAGACGAACTTTGGTGTCGTGTACTCAAGGTGAAAGCCCAGAGCGTAACCCCCAGGCGCGAGCTGGTGAAGCTTGCCTAGGGTCTCGCTGATTTCGAATTGCGCAGAACTCATATCCGGTGACTCGCTTTCCAGTTGCCAAGTGGGTAACAAAACCCTTAGGGTGCATGCGATCCACTCATCTTATGTTAATTACAACATGACCTTTGGAACAAGAACTTTATATTAAAGTTTCTATAGAAGTCGATGCGCTAAGGGGCAGACATGTCAAACCTTCTTGGTCCTGATGAGATCGGGCAGCTTGCCCCCTCAGGCCATTATATTGCGTTGCGCATCGGCTTTGCTTTCCCCATGGAGGAAGTGAATGCCCTGCCTGTGGCGTGGATCAGCCACTATACAAAACAGCGATTTGCGCTCTTTGATCCGGTACTTAGGTGGGCCTACAGCAATATCGGAACGATTCGCTGGAGCGAAATCGCACTCGACGACCCCAAAAAGGTCATTGCGCAGGCACAAACCTTCGGAATGCGTTATGGCGTCACCATTTCTGTCTTTGAAAGTGAGGTAGATGCGCAACGTTCTTTCGCATCTTTCACACGCGCCGACCGAGAGTATACCGACCTCGAAGTCAAGCTCTTGAGCGCCTATTTGTCCCGTCGCCACAACGAAACGGCCCCGCCCACCAACCTGACAAAGGCTGAATTGGAGGCGCTGAGCATGGTAAAAGATGGTCGAAGGCTTAAGGAAATCGCGTTTGAGTTGAGTGTGAGTGAGGGTGCGGTAAAGCAGCGGCTGAAGAACGCAAAACTGAAGCTTGGTGCCAAAACAGGGACACAAGCGGCGGCATTGGCAAATCAGTATGGCCTAATCTAGGCAATTTTCAGGCTTTTTTTCTTTCTCAGGAACAATTAGAGCTAAACTGTCGATAATTACGTATCATTGACAGAGGCGGCGGTGGGGACCGTTGTGGATAGGCTTACAACCAGAGGGAAGAATATGGAGAATATTACGTTCAATCTTACCGAGCTGCACAAGCACGGGACTGCTTTTTTCGAGTTTCTCGCGTTGCGCAAGAAATTTTTTGTCGATCAGCTGGGTTGG
Source organism: uncultured Loktanella sp. (assembly GCA_964351055.1). Lineage (GTDB taxonomy): Bacteria > Pseudomonadota > Alphaproteobacteria > Rhodobacterales > Rhodobacteraceae > Yoonia. The sequence continues at coordinate 6,481 of CAYGMX010000100.1, forward strand.
GACATCCCGCACGACGATAACGTCGAGATGGATCAATACGACAATCCCAAGGCTTATTACTCGCTCGCGCTTAAAGACGGCAAAGTTGTCGGCGGTATGCGTACGATGGCGACCACCGCACAGTGGGGCTCGCACACTTATATGCTGCGAGATGCCGTTGACGGCAAGCTGATCGGGATACCTGCGGATATTCTGTCACATGCCGAAGTCACCCCGACTGTGTGGGAAGCGACCCGCATTGTGATTTCTGACGAGATTACAACACATGCCGAACGCTCTGAATGTCTGGGCATGTTGCTTGACGGTGTTGTGTCACAGGCGCGCGCCCACGGCGGCACGGAGATCATGGCGCTTTGCCCCCCTGTCTTTGCCCGTACCATGCGCCAGCTTGGCTATCCGGTCTATCCGATTGGCGAACCTTATGTGAACGCGCATGACAATCGCAAATACGTTGCGATGAAGGGCAAGATTTCGGGAATCCGCTCGAGAGCACCGAAGCCGGTTCAGGTGCCCAAAGCCACGCATATGATGCAGCAACACCCCGTGCATGCACCATCGAAAATCTAACGGAACCCCGCGAACGCACGGTTTGCCGCTTTGGTCTTTATCCCTCAGGGCGTCTTGAACACGCGCCCGAAGATCGTATCGACATGCTTCATATGATAGCCAAGATCGAACTTCTCCTCGATCTCGGCGGCAGACAGTGCGTTCAACACTTCCGGATCGGCCAATAGCTCGGTCTTGAAATCCGCGCCCTGTTCCCAGACTTTCATCGCATTGCGCTGGACCATCTTATAGGCGTCCTCGCGGTTGACCCCTGCCTGTGTCAGGGCCAGCAAAACCCGCTGGGACATGATCAAGCCGCGGAATTTGTTCATATTTGCCAGCATGTTATCAGGGTAGATCACCAGTTTCTCGATCACGCCTGCGAGCCGGTGAAGCGCGAAATCCAGTGTGATCGTCGTGTCCGGCCCAATGGCGCGCTCCACGGACGAATGGCTGATATCGCGTTCATGCCACAGCGCCACGTTTTCCAGCGCAGGCATGACCGACATGCGGACCAGCCGCGCAAGGCCGGTCAGGTTCTCGGTCAGCACAGGGTTACGTTTATGCGGCATCGCCGACGATCCCTTTTGGCCTGCGGAAAAGAATTCCTCTGCTTCCAGCACCTCCGTGCGCTGCATATGCCGCACTTCGATGGCGATGTTTTCGATGCTTGATGCGATGACCCCCAAGGTCGCAAAGAACATGGCATGCCGGTCGCGGGGAATGACTTGGGTGCTCACCGGTTCTGGGGTCAGGCCAAGCTGCGCACAAACATGTTCTTCGACCGATGGGTCGATATTGGCGAAGGTGCCGACAGCGCCGGAAATCGCACCGGTGGCAATTTCTGCGCGGGCATTTACAAGGCGCGCGCGACCCCTGTCCATTTCCGCATAGAACCGGGCAAAGGTCAGGCCCATCGTCGTGGGTTCGGCGTGGATCCCGTGGCTGCGCCCGATGCGCACCGTGTCTTTGTGTTCATAGGCGCGGGTTTTCAGGGCCGCCAGCACACGGTCGATCCCTGCGATCAGGATATCTGAGGCGCGCACCAGTTGGACGTTGAAGGTCGTATCCAACACATCCGAGGAGGTCATGCCTTGATGGACAAAACGTGCATCTTCTGACCCGATGTGTTCGGCAAGGTGCGTCAGGAAGGCGATGACGTCATGTTTGGTGACCGCTTCGATTTCGTCGATCCGCGCCACGTCGAATGTGACGTCCTTGGCTTTCCAGACTGCTGCAGCGTTCTCTTTAGGGATGACGCCAATCGCGGCTTGGGCGTCACAGGCGTGCGCCTCGATCTCGTACCAGATGCGGAACTTGGTGGCAGGCTCCCAGATGGCGGTCATTTCAGGACGGGAATAACGGGGGATCATGGGCAGCACCTTTAACTGGGGGTGGGC
>CAYGMX010000101.1:0-8387 GCA_964351055.1 uncultured Loktanella sp.
GATGCACATGCTCGCAGGTCTGCGCCAGCGATTGCGGCTCCAGCACGATGACAACGGCATGGTCGCGCTGCACGCCCAGCAGGACGTTGGGGTAGACGGTCACGTATTCACCACCCGACAACCAAACATCGCTCAGTCCCGCGAAATCGGGGAAAACCTGCCCGTTGTCGCCCTGAAGCTGGCGATAAACCAATGTGCCTTGGCCCGAGTACTTGCCTTTCTCGTTGATATTATAATGATCCTCCAGCCGCGAATAGCTGTTCAGCCCGGGGTGAACCCAAGGCAGGTGATAGCTTTCACAGTAATTCTCGACCGCGAGCTTCCAATTGGTCTGGACTTGCAAGGCAAAACGGCTGTCGGCGCCACCGTGATAGAAGGGCTGTTCAAAGATCGACCAGCGGGCGATCAGATCGGCATGGACCTCTTCAAAAGGCGCGGCGTTGCCGTCGATGTTGATAAAGACAGTGTCGAACCAGATGTGGCTGCGCACTTCGATCAGGCCCAGCAGGTCCTTGTCGATGGCGTCATGGGTGTTGTGGCCCGGGCCGCCCACATGCGGGGTCGAGACCAGATTGCCTTCGGTGGAATAGCACCATGAATGATAGGGGCAGCGGATCGCGCCCTCGATCTTTTTGGGTTCGGCCACAAGGATCATGCCGCGATGGCGGCAGATGTTCTGGAACACGCGCACCTGACCTGCGCGGTCACGGACCAGCAGCAGGGGGATGCCCAGAAATTCCATCGGTTTGGCGTCGCCCACCTCTGGCACATCCGCCGCAACGGCGAGGCCCGCCCAGCTCGCAAAAAGCACTGCATGCTTTTCAATCTCGAAGACGTCCTGATCGATATAATGGGCGTTGGGCAACCCGTTGGCTGTTTCTATCGGCTGGCGGACCGCGTCGAGCGTCTGCGAAGGAATATCTTTGGCCATGGCATCCATCCTTATGATGGGCACACAATAGCATGGTGCAAACGCGAATCCGGTGTCTGCCCGCGACGGCGGCTTTTCTCTCAGCGACACATGGGGCAGCTTTGGGCCATTCCTTGCCAACCGGTCGCACCAAGATCGGAAAAGACCCGCCCGCGCCGCATGATGGTGTCACACTCAGCGTGCTTTGGCGCATCACATGCACAAAATCCGGCACAACGGCGCCGCTATTCTTTTGTTTTGAAGGGGTATATGGAAAGGTACAGGACGGATGCCCAAGTATAGGGGCGAAGGCAAGCACGCCTTCTTGATGTCCTAACCAGGAGACCGAATAATGACACGTACCACTCAATTGATCGCACCACTTGCCCTCTTGACCGCGCTGGCTGGTCCAGCTTTGGCTCAGGACCCTGCGATCGATATTAACGGCGACGGTATGTACAGCTATCCAGAAATTCAGGCCGCGATGCCCGAAGTGACCGAGGAAGACTTCACCGCGATGGACACATCCGGCGATGGCCTGTTGGACGCGGATGAAATCGCCGCAGCGACAGCAGCAGGCATGCTGCCGGCCTAAACCAATCGCACGCGCCGGATCAGCGTTTGGTCCGGCGCGCTGCTCCCCTGTGCGATGTGACAGAGCACAGGAAAACAAAGCGGTCCGTTCAGCCTATTGCCTTGGCGTAGTCTTCCAACTGGGTTGCGACCGTCCCCCAACCATCGAAAAATCCCATGTCTTGGTGCAGTTTCGCGGCCTCTGCAGAGCGATGGCGGGCTGTCGCCGTGTAAATCGTGCCGCCCTTGCCATCATCGGCCAAGTCGAGGATCGCGGTCATGAAAGGATCAGTCGCGGGCTTCCATCCTTCGGTGTAAGTGTCTGTAAAGACGAGCCGTTCACCCGTGACCACGTCAAGATAGACGCCTTCATTTGGCATGATGTTTCCATCGACGCGCATCACCGTATTGAACCTGCCACCAACCCGCAGGTCGATCTCGCAGCTTTCGATACTGTGTGGTTTGGGCACAAAGAAGTGCTTGATATGGGCGGGCGTCGTCCAGCATTCCCAGATCAGTGCGCGTGGCGCGTTGAGGGTGCGGGTAAAGGTCAGGTCGGTTTCGGGATCAAGGTTCATTCTTGACGGTCTTTCATGAGGTTGGTGACGTAATCATCAAGGCGATCAAGCCTTGATTCCCAAATATCGCTTTGTTCGCTCAGCCAGTTCTTGGCGGGCGCAAAGGCCTGAGGAGTAAGCGTGCATGTGCGGGTACGGCCTTGTTTTGTTGAGGAAATAAGGCCGGCCATTTCCAGTTTCTTGAGGTGCTCCATGAAAGAGGGGAGCGCCATGTCGTGCGCCTGTGCCAGTTCGCTGACGCTTGCGTCGCCGCGGGCGAGCCGTTGCAGGATCATGCGCCGCGTGGGATCACCCAGCGCCGAGAAATAAAGATCGAGGTTCGGCTCAAACTTAGACATATCCCTTAGTAATGAGGCGTAGCCCCTTGTGTCAATAATACTTAGGAAAATTCCTATCTAATTTTCCGGAAACAAAATCGCCGCGTGCATCAGCCGACACACGCGGCGTTCTGTACCCTAGTTTACCGTCCCGCGCGCCAAGGCCGCCACGCCTGTCCGCGCGATTTCCAGCAAGCCGAGCGGCTGCATCAGTTCCGCGAAGGCATCGATCTTTTCCGATGTGCCTGTGATCTCGAAGACGAATGATTCCAATGTGCTATCGACCACACTTGCCCGAAAAATATCGGCCAGTCGAATGGCCTCGATCCGGTGCTCGCCCGTGCCTTGCACCTTGAACAGCGCGAGTTCGCGTTCGACCGATGGCCCTTCGACGGTCAGGTCGTTGACCTTATGCACATCCACGATCCGGCCCAGTTGCGCCTTGATCTGCACGATGATCTGCGGCGTGCCAGAGGTCACAATCGTGATGCGCGACCGGTGACCCAGATGGTCCACCTCGGCCACGGTCAGGCTGTCGATGTTATAGCCGCGACCGGCAAAAAGCCCGATCACGCGGCTCAGCACCCCCGGTTCGTTTTCAACGAGCACGGCCAATGTGTGCCTTTCTTCCTTGTCGGAAAAGGTGGGGCGGAGGTCATAGGCGGAATGGCTGGTAGAGCCTTTTTTGATTTTCAGCGGTGACATGTCGGTATCTCTTTTCTTGAATGGATGAATTGGCAAAGGGGTGGCGGTCGTCAGACCATCACCGCGCCGCCCGCCTGGATCGCGTTTTTGACATCCGCGTTCTCGCCCAACAGCATTTCATTGTGCGGCTTGCCTGACGGGATCATCGGGAAACAGTTTTCGTGCTTTTCCACCAGACAATCGAACAGGACCGGGCCGTTATAGGTCAGCATCTCCATGATCGCGTCATCCAGCGTGTCGGGGTCCTGACACTGGATGCCCTTGGCGCCAAAGGCTTCAGCCAGTTTCACGAAATCGGGCAGGCTTTCCGACCAGCTGGAGGAATACCGCTCGCCGTGCAGCAATTCCTGCCACTGGCGGACCATGCCCAGACGTTCGTTGTTGAGGATGAATTGCTTGACGGGCAGGCGGTATTGCATCGCGGTGCCCAACTCTTGCATGTTCATCAGCCATGAGGCTTCGCCCGCCACGTTGATGACCAGCGCGTCAGGATGGCCCATCTGCACACCGATGGACGCAGGAAAGCCGTAGCCCATGGTGCCCAAGCCGCCCGAAGTCATCCAGCGGTTGGGGTCCTCGAAACCAAGGTATTGCGCCGCCCACATCTGGTGCTGGCCCACTTCGGTGCAGATATAGCGGTCGTATTTCTTGGTCAGTTCTTCCAGACGCGCCAGCGCATACTGCGGCTTGATGATCTTGCCTTCCTGCTTGAACTTCAGGCAGTCAACCTTGCGCCATTCGTTGATCTGACCCCACCATTTGGCCAGACCTTCGGTGTTGGTCTTGCGGCCACGGGCTTTCCAGACGTTCAGCAGGTCTTCCAAGACATGGGCGACATCACCCAGAATAGGGATATCGACCTTGATCACCTTGTTGATAGAGGATGCATCAATATCAATATGCGCCTTGGTCGATCCGGGGCTGAACGCATCCAGTCGGCCGGTGATGCGGTCGTCGAAACGCGCGCCGATGTTGATCATCAGATCGCAGTCATGCATGGCCATATTGGCCTCGTAAAGCCCGTGCATCCCCAGCATCCCCAGCCAGTTGTCACCGGACGCAGGATAGGCCCCCAGACCCATCAGGGTGGAGGTGACGGGAAAGCCTGTGGCCGATACCAATTCACGCAACAACTGGCTGGCGGCAGGGCCTGAATTGATCACACCGCCGCCGGTATAGAAGATCGGGCGCTTGGCCTTTTCCATGGCTGCGGCCAGTTCGGTGATCATTTCCATGTCACCCTTGACCTGCGGGTTATAGTGGGTCTCGACCTGCCGCGCCTCTGTATAGGTGCCGGTGGCGAATTGCACATCCTTGGGAATGTCGATCACAACAGGGCCGGGGCGGCCCGATGTGGCGATATGGAACGCCTCGTGCAGGACCGATGACAGTTTCTCGGTCTCTTTGACCAGCCAGTTGTGTTTCGTACAGGGGCGGGTGATGCCAACGGTGTCACATTCCTGAAACGCGTCTGAACCGATCATGAATGTCGGGACCTGACCGGTCAGCACGATGATCGGGATACTGTCCATCAGGGCATCGGTCAGGCCGGTGACAGCATTTGTGGCACCGGGGCCGGATGTCACCAGCGCCACACCGGGTTTGCCGGTGGAGCGGGCATAGCCTTCGGCGGCGTGAACCGCACCCTGTTCATGGCGGACCAGAACATGCTTGATACTGTTTTGCTGGAAAATCTCGTCGTAAATCGGAAGGACGGCACCACCGGGATATCCAAACACGACGTCCACGCCCTGATCTATCAAGGCTTGTACGACCATTTTTGCGCCCGTCATGGTTTTTGTCATCGGCTTCGCGTCCTTCGCGGTTTGGTTTCTTACAGTCACAAAAAAACCCCCGAGGCTGTCGGGGGCGCATGGGATCGTTATGGTCTTACCGTCACCGGCCCATGCGCGTTTTTCTTACAATTAGTACGACGTCAGTCATCGGGTTTCCTTTGTGTTGGGCGGTTCTAATCCGCACAATCAGGGGGGTCAACCACTCAAGTGGAGAAAATGTCGTATCGAGGCGACTTTTCGCAACTTTCTTACAAAAGGCCCGCCGGCAGCGGTGCGCGACAGGCCTTTCAAGCAAGCCTAGGGCGTGTCGTCGCCGATTTTATCCCATGTTTTATGCTCGAAATCGCTGGCATCATGGCGCTCGCGCAATTGCTCGGATGGATCACCCCATGCACGGTTGACCATCTTGCCGCGCAAATAGGCGGGGCGGTTCATCACATCGTTCGCCCAGCGGTTCACATGTTCATAAGAAGCGACATCAAGGAACTCAGCCGCATCATAAACCAGACCTTTGACAAGCGCCCCGTACCATGGCGCCGTTGCCATATCCGCGATGGAGTAGTCGTCGCCGCCCAGATACCGCACATCTTCCAGCCGCTGATCCAGCACATCAAGCTGGCGCTTGGCCTCCATCGCGAAACGGTTGATGGGATATTCGAATTTCTCGGGTGCATAGGCGTAGAAGTGGCCAAAACCGCCGCCCAGATAAGGGGCTGACCCTTGCAGCCAGAACAACCAGTTCAAAGTCTCGGTGCGCGCGGCGATGTCCTTGGGCAGGAAGGCGCGGAATTTCTCGGCCAGATACAGCAGGATCGCGCCGCTTTCGAACACACGCACGCCGGTTGACTTGTCAAACAGGGCAGGGATCTTGGAATTGGGGTTCACGTCGACAAAGCCGCTGCTGAACTGGTCACCTTCCTGGATGTTGATCATCCACGCATCGTATTCCGCAGCGTAACCGGCCGCCAAAAGCTCCTCCAGCATCACAGTCACCTTGACCCCGTTGGGTGTCGCCAAAGAGTGCAACTGCAAAGGATGCTTGCCGACCGGTAGATCCTTGTCATGGGTCGGGCCAGCGATCGGGCGATTGATGCTGGCGAATTTACCGCCGCTTTCTTGATCCCACGTCCAGACTTTGGGCGGGGTATATGTCGGCGTCTGTGTCATGTCGCATCCAATCCTTGTCTTACTCCAAGGTGTTATGTGGCTCTGATTGCCGCACCCGCAACCTTTCTGGGCCAAAGAGTACAAAGAAATCTGCTTGCGCTGTCGCTGTGGCGGGGTCTGCGATTGCTGGGTCGATTGGGGCAAAAGCGGCACGATGCGCGCGTGCCTTGGTTGCAAGCGGGGCGGCAGGCTGATGCCGCGCCAGTGAAAGTACCAGTCATGCAGCGTCTAATAAGAAGGCAGAACACGCGAAATTGACGGGTTAGGGCGCACAATCGCAAGGATCACCGTGAAAAGGGCGAAGTTTTCCAATCGGCCTGATTTCGTCAACATTTCGCCTTTTTCTGCGGGATAGTGCGGCTCTAGGAAACCGTCATTCAAAAGGGAAATTTTCATGTCACATCGCGAGCATCATCACTCCGGCGCGTCAAAATTGAAGAAGTCATATAAGGGTGCCACGAGCTTTGCCGCTGTCCTTGCTGCGGCGACCGGCTTTGTCACCGCGTCTTCTCAAGACGCGCAGGCACAGGAATTGTGTTCGGTCTATACGGTTGTCGCCGGAGATACGCTCAGCCAGATCGCATCGCGCGCAGACTTGCGTGGTGGTTTCCAGTTCCTGTTCAACGCCAACACAAACGTCCTGCGCAGCCCGAACATTGTTGAAATCGGTCAGGAGCTTGTCATCCCCTGCGCAGACGGATCGCTGCCTGTGTCCGGTTCGGCGTCCGTGGTCACAATCGCCCCGCAGGCCGTTGCAGCCCCGACAATTGCACGCCCCGCAACCTTCGTCACCGCAAGCGGCTATGCGCCGTTCACTGACGAAGCACTGCCCGAAGGCGGGATGATGACGCAAATGGTCTCGCGCGCGATGGAGATCGGCAACCCCGATCAAGCTTTCCGCGTCGTGTTCGTGAACGACTGGGGGTCACACCTGACCGAGCTGTTGCCAAGCGGTGCTTTCGATATGGGTTTCCCGTGGTTCCTGCCCGACTGCACCAAGGTCGACATCCTTTCAGAACCGAACGCGGTGCGCTGTACAGACTTCAACGCATCTGACCCTTTCTATGAAGCAGGGGTCAGCTATTATGCGCTCAGCACCAGCCCCTATGCGGCCGCGACGCAATACAGCGATCTTTTCGGTGCCACGCTTTGCCGTCCGGATGGCTGGTTCTCTTTCGATCTTGAAGGCGAGGGGCTTGTTGCGCCAAATATCGAACTGGTCTTTGGCAGCTCTGAAGAAGCGTGTTGGGAGCAGTTGCGTTCTGGCGAGGTCGATGTCGTGACCTATGATACATTGCCGGCGCAAGACGACTCGCGCGATCTTGGCATGACTGACATGGTCACTGAAATGACGGCGCTTGCCTCGTCGGTGACGTTGCACGTCTTTACACCCAAAACCAATCCGGACGGCGAAGCATATCTGCAAACGCTGAACGCCGGTCTGGAACAACTGCGCCTGTCAGGCGAGTGGTTCGAGATCGTCCGCAGCCAGATCCAGACCACAGCTGAAAACTAGACCTGACGGCACTGCCGCAACTTGCCGCCTCCTGTTTTTGCAGGGGGCGGTTTTGCTTTGTACATGGGGCATGCGGCCATGCGACGGTCAGGCACGTATCGCAGTTGTCGGGGCAAGCCTTGTGCACGGATAGGATGCGACGCTTGCGGTGTTGCTTGCGACATCGGCAGGCGGGAATCGGTGCTTTGGATTGGCCAGTCAGGGGGGGCACATCCCCCGATCGGGGGCGGCTTGCACCATTTGCCCGAAAATTGGTCAGAAAAGTAGACAATTTTCGGCTTTAGCTGCAAGAGAGTGCTTTAATTTTGAATTCACTGCGTTAGGATGCCCGAACCATACGATCGGTTCGAGCTCTGGGAGGAGCCGGACAGAGTTATAATCGGGAGAAAACTATATGGATCGTCGTTCCTTTCTAAAGAATACTGCCATTGGTGGTTCGGCTGTTGCTGCATCGACTTTGGCCGCACCTGCCTACGCACAAGGTAGCCGCACGTTGACGATGGTGACATCGGTGCCAGACGGCTTTGCTGTGTTTGATGACGCAGCCGTAAAATTTGTCGATCTGGTCAACAGCATGATGGACGGCCAGATCACAATCGAGAAAAAAGCAGCGGGCCAGTTGGTCGGCGCATTCGAAGTGTTCGACGCTGTGTCTTCGGGTCAGGCTGACGTTTATCACTCGGCTGACTATTACTTTGGCGGCCAGCACCCTGGTTATTACTTCTTTACCGCTGTGCCGTTCGGCGCAACCGGCGGCGAAATGATCAGCTGGTACCAGCACGGCGGCGGCAAAGAGCTGCACGACGAACTGGGCGAAATCGTCAA
>CAYGMX010000102.1:0-8291 GCA_964351055.1 uncultured Loktanella sp.
GAACCTGACTGCTTTTGGATTGCTGTCCTTTGCTGTTGGTATCTTCATCGTCAACGGCGCCATCGGTCTGGCCTTCGAACAGCGGCGCCCTGTGGTGCGGACCTTGCGGGCTTTGGGCCTGCCCCTGCGCCGGTTGATTATCCTGATGGGCGCAGAGTTGATGCTCTTTGCGCTTGTTGCGGGGGTCATCGGTGTCGGGCTTGGTTATCTGATTGCGGCCATTTTGCTGCCCGATGTCGCAGCCACGCTGCGCGGGCTTTACGGGGCCGATGTATCGGGCACCCTGCAACTGCGTCCGTCATGGTGGCTGTCCGGTCTGGCGATTGCGCTGGGCGGGACCGCACTGGCGGCCAGTGGCGCGCTTTTCCGACTGGCCCGCATGCCGCTTCTTGCCGCAGCACAGCCGCGTGCACTGGCGATGGCAGCGGGTATGCGCGCAAGGCTGCAGGGCGTCGCTGCACTCTGTCTGCTAGTTTTGGCCGCCATACTCGTTGTCACCGCTGACGGGCTGATCGGTGGTTTTGGCCTGCTTGCCAGTCTGCTGATCGGCGCAGCGCTTGCCTTGCCGCTCTTGCTGGATGGCTGTCTTGCACTGATGAGCAAAGCCGCCAAGACGGTGACAGCACAGTGGTTCTGGGCCGATACACGCCAGCAACTGCCCGGCCTGTCACTGGCATTGATGGCGCTTTTGCTGGCGATGGCCGCAAATGTGGGCGTGTCGACCATGGTGTCGAGCTTCCGGCTGACCTTTACCGATTTCCTTGATCAACGCCTTGCGTCGGAACTTTACGTGCGCACCGATGACGCGGCACAATCTGCGGCGCTGGTCCGGTTCGCCACAGGTCAGGTCGATGCGATCCTGCCCATCCAAAGCGCGGAGACCGAGATCATGGGCCAACCCACCGAAGTGTTCGGCGCGCGCGACCATGCCACCTATCGTGAATTCTGGGTGTTTCTGCAAAGCACCGATGACGCGTGGGACACGACCTTTGCGGGCCAGACCGCGCTGATCAACGAACAACTGTCGCGGCGTGCGGGGCTGGATGTCGGTGATACGATCGACTTGCAGGACAGGTCCTTCCAGATCGCGGGCGTTTACGGCGATTACGGCAACCCAATCGGCCAAGCGGTGCTGGGAGCGGCCATATTCGGCACGCTTTATCCCGATGTGATGCCGCGCAACTACGGGTTACGCCTGCCGCCCGACGCGGTGCCGGATTTCGTGGCCGCTCTTGAGGCACAAACAGGTATACCCGCCACCCAGACCATCAATCAGGCGGGGATCAAATCCATCTCGCTGGCGATCTTCGAACGGACATTTACAGTGACAACAGCCCTGAACATCCTGACGCTGGCTGTTGCTGGCTTTGCAATCCTGATGAGCCTTCTAACGCTTTCCAGCATGCGCGTTCCGCAACTGGCCCCCGCTTGGGCGATGGGAATGACGCGCGGCCAGATCGGCGGGCTGGAGGTACTGCGCGCCGTAATGCTGGCCTTGCTGACGGCACTTACGGCCCTGCCTTTGGGGCTGGCCTTGGCTTGGGCCTTGCTTGCTGTTGTAAATGTGGCCGCGTTCGGATGGCAATTGCCGATGTATCTCTTCCCTGCGGACTATGCCCGCCTGGGCGTATTCGCCCTGCTTGCAGCGGTGCTGGCCGCGCTCTGGCCTGCAAGGCGGCTGGCAAGAACCCCGCCTGCGGACCTGCTCAAGGTGTTTTCCAATGAACGTTAAGGCCTTGCTGCTCCTTTGCTGGATGCCGTGTGTTGCAACCGCCCAAGGCTTTGCGGGCCTTGGCACCGAGGTTGACGGGTTTTCCGTCCCGCAGCCTGATCCGGTCTTTGATTTCCCCGCAGACCATGGCGCGCACCCGGACTACCGGATCGAGTGGTGGTACCTGACGGCCAATCTGACGGCGGCGGACGGCACCCCTTACGGGCTGCAATGGACCTTGTTCCGGTCAGCCCTCGCCCCCGAAGCCGGCACAGGCTGGCGCGCGCCACAGCTTTGGATGGGCCATGCAGCGGTCACAACGCCGGATCACCACTATGTCAGCGAAAGGCTGGCGCGGGGGGGCATCGGGCAGGCGGGCGTGACCGCTGTCCCCTTTGAAGCGTGGATCGACGACTGGGTCCTGCAAGGCGACTGGCAAACCATGCAGATGACCGCCAGCGCGCCCGATTTCGCCTATGATATGACGTTGACCGCGCAAGGGCCGCTCGTGTTTCATGGAGACGGGGGGTACTCGGTCAAATCCGCGGCAGGGCAGGCCTCTTATTACTATTCGCAACCGTTCTTTGCCATTTCGGGCACGCTGCAACTGCCCGAAGGAGATATTGCGGTCAGCGGAAACGCGTGGCTTGATCGGGAATGGTCGTCGCAACCACTGGCCGAAAACCAAACAGGGTGGGACTGGTTTTCGCTGTCCTTTGACGATGGGGCCAAACTGATGGGCTTTCGTTTGCAGCAAACGGACGGGGAAAACTTTACCTCGGCCACATGGATCATGCCCGACGGCAGTGCGACACCCTACCCGAACGGCGCGCTGACAGCGACGCCTTTGGCGACAAACGCGGATGATGTGCCAGTGCAATGGCGGGTTGAATTGCCTGCGCGCGGCCTTGATGTGACAGTGGCCGCCATCAACGACAACGCTTGGATGGCGACAAGCGTACCCTATTGGGAAGGACCGGTGACAGTCAGCGGCAGCCATACAGGGATCGGGTATCTGGAGATGACAGGCTATGAGTGACTGGTTCGAAACACCTCAAGGGATCTGGGACAAGGTCTGGAGCACGTTGGGCCGCGGCGTTGCCGATGCCAAACATCCGGCGCGCAGGCCGACCTTTGCCACGGTATCGCCGGACGGATGGCCAGAAGCCCGCACGGTGGTGTTGCGCAGTGCGGACCGTGCCAGCGCGATGGTGAGCGTCCACACCGACCTCTACTCGGACAAGATCGCAAGCCTGCGTGCCGTGCCGCGCACCGCCTTGCATATCTGGGACCCCAAACAGGACCTGCAAATCAGGCTACAGGCCGAAGTGACGATCCTTTCGGGCGATGCAACCCGCGCCTTGTGGGACAAGATCCCCGACCATGCGCAGCAGTCCTATGGTGTGGCACCGCCACCGGGAACGCCGATCGCGCAGGGGCTTGATTATGTCAAGAAACCTGACCCCGCCACCTTTGCCAGTCTGGAATGTCGCATGACCCTTATTGATGCGGTCCACCTTGGGGCGGATCATCGACGTATCCGTTTCTCACGTCTGGGTCATTGGCAAGGGCAGTGGCTTTCCCCTTAGGCTGACCCCCGCTACAAGGCATCTATGAACACGTTGCCCTATACCCGCGATCTTGTCCTTATTGGGGGCGGCCATACCCATGCGCTGGTACTGCGCAGTTGGGGTATGAACCCGCTGGCGGGGGTGCGGGTGACGCTGATCAATCCCGGACCGACCGCGCCCTATTCGGGAATGTTGCCCGGGTTCGTCGCAGGGCATTATAGCCGTGAGGAGTTGGACATAGATCTGGTCAAGCTCGCGCGTTTTGCAGGGGCACGCGTCATCAACGGCTATGCCACGGGCATCGATACCGCAGCCCGCACCATTACGGTCCAAGACAGGCCACCCATCGCCTATGATGTAGCGGCCGTGGACGTAGGCATCACCTCTGCGATGCCGCAGCTATCCGGCTTTTCGGCCCATGCTATTCCCGCCAAGCCGCTGGGAGTGTTTGCATCGCGGTGGGATCATTTTCGGGCCACCGCTGACAACCCGCAGATCGCGATCATTGGCGGAGGGGTGGCCGGTGCTGAACTAGCCATGGCGATGGCCCACGCCCTGCGCGCCAAGAAGCCCGCCGTCAAACTGATCGACCGCAGCCGCGTTCTGGCCGCCTTGGGGTACAAAGCCCGCAAAATGATGCTGGCGGCACTGACGCAGGCCGATGTGGAGATCATCGAAGATGCCGAAGTGACCGAGATTTTCGCCCAAGGCGTGGTCTTGCGCGACGGGCGCACGATCCGCAGCGATTTCACAACCGGTGCCGCAGGGGCGAAGCCGCATGACTGGATCGCCGCAACCGGACTTGATCTGCACGAAGGCTTCATCACCGTGGATGCAAACCTGCAATCCAGCCGGCACGATGTCTTTGCGGTCGGTGATTGTGCGCACCTGCGCTATGACCCACGGCCCAAGGCCGGTGTCTATGCGGTACGCGAGGCCCCTGTGCTGTTCGACAATCTGCGTGCGGCGCTGTCTGGCGGCAACCTGCGCCCCTACAAGCCGCAGCGCGATTATCTCAAGCTGGTGTCCTTGGGTGGTAAATCGGCCTTGGCCGAAAAGTTCGGCACCGCGCGCCACGGCCCGCTTTTGTGGAAACTCAAGGACTATATCGACCGCAAGTTCATGACCCAGTTCGACAGCCTGCCGGTTATGGCGGCCCCCAAGCTGCCCCGCACGACCGCTCTGGGCGTCAAGGACGCGCTGGGTGACAAGCCGATGTGCGGCGGTTGCGGGGCCAAAGTGGGCCGCGTGGCCTTGCAACAGGTCCTTGGTGGGCATTTCGGCGACGATGCCGCCTCCGTCCAAGCCGGTCAGGTCATGACCACGGATCATCTGCGCGCCCTGACACTTGACCCCGTGTTGATGACCCGCATTGCTGCTGTTCACGCACTGGGTGACATCTGGGCAATGGGGGCGGCACCGCAGGCGGCCACGGCAAGCCTGATCCTGCCGCGCATGACGGCAGACCTACAGGAACGCACCTTGTCAGAGATCATGACCACAGCCGGTGATGTCTTTGCTCAATCCGGGGCAAGGATCATCGGCGGTCATACGTCCCTCGGCGATGAACTGACCATCGGGTTTACCGTCACTGGCCTGACGAAATCTCCCATCACGCTGGCGGGGGCCAAGCCGGGTGACAGGATCATCCTGACCAAACCCATCGGCAGTGGCACGATCATGGCCGCGGAAATGGCGGGAAAGGCCAAAGGGGCCGATGTGATCGCGTGCCTTGATCTGATGGTGCAAGGTCAGGCGCAGGCATCGCACATCCTGAGCAAGGCCCATGCGATGACAGATGTGACGGGCTTCGGGCTGGCGGGGCATTTGCGCGGTATCTGTGATGCATCCGGTGTCGGTGCCGTTTTGACACTTGCCTCTATCCCTTTGATGCAGGGGGCAGCGGCGCTGTCAGATCAAGGCATCCGCTCGACCCTGTTCGAGGATAACCGTCAAGGCGCGGGGGCTGTTCTTGGTCCGGCATTCGACCTTCTTTATGACCCCCAAACTGCCGGTGGGCTCTTGGCGGCGGTTGCCCCGCGCGGTGCGGATGGACTGGTGAAAAAGCTGCGTGATGCGGGCTATCAGGCGGCGATCATCGGTGAATTTACCGAAGGCTCTGCCCTCACAACTGTCTGAGCGCCGCTGCAATGGCATCGGCGGCGCGCTCTTGTCCGTCATCATCCAGCGTGTCGGCAAACACGGTCGCGAGCACATCCCGTTCGTCGATGCGGCGGGATTTGGCGTAGGACGGATCGTAATGATCCGTCATCAGCGCCTGCGACAGATCAACCAAAGCGCCTTGGCGCGACAGGGCAATCCAGTGATCGACAACCGCATGACCCCGCAACCTGCGCAACGGCGCAAGTTTGCGTGCGACGACCTCGGGATCTGCGATCACCTCGCGGTAGGCCCGCGCCAAGTAAGCCGCGCGGGCTTGCGCGGGGGCCTGCAAGACAATGCGGGGTGATGCGAGCATCTGCGTCCAAACCGAGGTCGGCAGGCCGATCCGTCCGATCTTGCTGCTTTCGGCCTCGACAATCACAGGGCGTGACGGGTCCAGACCGTGCAGAACTGCGGCCAGGGCCGTCTCAAACCCTTTTTGCGACGGCTGCCCGCCGGGCATCGACCCAAGCAATGATCCGCGGTGCTGCGCCAGCCCTTCAAGGTCGATCACCTGAACACCACGCGCTTGCAGGCGGGGCAAAATCTCGGTTTTGGCGGTGCCGGTATACCCGTCGAGCAGGACCAGACGATGGGGTATGGGATTGTCGTAGAGTGCGGCCTTCACCAGACGGCGGAAGGTGGTATAGCCCCCTTGTACTTTCTCGGCACGCCAGCCGATTTCAGACAAGAGCGTCGTAAACACGCCCGACCGCTGACCGCCGCGCCAGCAATAGACCAAGGGCCGCCAGCTGCCATCCTTGTCGCGCAAGGGGCCATCGACGTGGTCCGCTACATTGCGCACAACCATACCCGCGCCTTTCTTGCGGGCATCAAAGGCGCTGACCTGCTTGTAGATTGTTCCGATCTCGGCCCTTTGGGCATTGTCCAATGCAGGCAGGTTGATCGCACCGGGGATATGATCCTGCGCAAATTCCGCAGGCGAGCGGACATCGATCACGGTATCGAAACCGTGGCGAAGGATCGCGTCGAGGCTGGTGTAGGTTTGGGCCATCCTTGCCCTCTACGCCAGATGAACAGCACACAAAAGGGGGATCATGGGGCGCTCGGCATGGTCAGGGGGGTCAGCGGCACCCGCCCGTTATCCGTCAACACCCAGCAGTCGCGCCCTTCAAAGACCGCAGGAACCAGCGGGCGAAAATATCCCGCGCCGCCATCCAGGTCGATCCGGTTGCCAAAATGCTGCGGATAATCAAGGGCGGTATGCCCGTGGACGACCAGCTTGCCAAAGTCATCGCGGCTGTCCAGAAACGGTTGCCTGATCCAGATCAGGTCTTCGGGGTCTTGCTTTGCGACCGGCAGGCCAGGCCGGATACCGGCATGCACGAACAGCAGATCGTCCGTTTCGAACCACAGCGGCAATGCCTCCAGAAAATCCAGATGCGCTGTGGGCACGGCCGCCTGCGCCAGAGCTTGCAATGCGTCTTTGCCAACCGCCCCTTGGGGACCTTCAAACTGGGACAGATACTCCAGCCCATGGGTTCGTTCGGGCGCGAAATGCATCGTTCCCGCCACATCGTAAGAGGCCAGTGTCGCGGTCCCGCCCAGACGCGGGTTCAACCAACTGATACCAGAGGACACGCGGGCGTCATGTTCTGTGCCATCGCGGACAAAGCGCGTGAACAGCCGGTCATGGTTTCCCTTCAGGAACACCCAGTTCCGGCCCGCATCCCGCCCCGCAATCAGCGTGTCGATCACGGCCCGACTGTCGGGGCCGCGATCTGTGTAATCCCCAAGAAACACGATCCGCGCCTCAGGCCCGCCGTCCGCTGCGATCATCGCAAGCGCGCGATCCAGCATCTCTTTCTGGCCGTGAATATCGCCGATGGCGTAGATGGGTTGCATATGCGCGCCTATCAGACGTTGAACATCAAAGGTTTGACCTGCTGGAACAGGCCTGTGGCTTCGAGTTCTTCCATGGCAACGGCGGGAACAGGTTCGTCAACATAGAGCAAGGCAATGGCTTCGCCTTTGGCGGCAGAACGGCCCAGCGTAAAGTTGGCGATATTGACATTGTTCCGGCCCATGATCGTACCCAACATGCCGATGATGCCGGGGCGGTCCTCGTTCGTTGTGTAAAGCATATGCGCGCCAATCTCGGCATCGAGGTTGATACCTTTGATCTGAATGAACCGCGGCTTTCCATCGCTGAACACAGTGCCCGCAACCGAGCGTTCACGTTTGTCGGTGACAACCGTCACTTTCACATAGCCCTCGAAAGCGCCGGACTGGTCCTGCTTGGTGGTCGACACCTTGATCCCGCGTTCCTTGGCAATGACAGGCGCGCTGACCATATTGGTGTCAGGGTTTGCTTTGGTCATGATGCCAGCAATCGTCGACGCGGTCAGCGCCTTGAGGTTCATTTCGCTGGCTTGGCCGTCAAACAGAATGTTGATCGCCTTGATCGGTTCATCGGTCATCTGGCCGATAAAGTTGCCAAGATGGCCGGTCAGCTTGATCCATGGGCCCATGACCTTGGCTTCTTCTGCGGTCACAGACGGCATATTGAGCGCGTTCTGCACAGCACCCGTCAGCAGATAATCGGACATTTGTTCGGCCACTTGCAGGGCCACGTTTTCCTGCGCTTCGGTGGTTGCAGCCCCAAGGTGGGGCGTCACGACGACGTTGGGCAGGTTGAACAACGGGCTGTCAGTGGCAGGCTCGACCGCAAAAACGTCAAAGGCGGCACCTGCAACCCGTCCCTCTTTCAGCGCCTCGGCGAGGGCCTCTTCATCAACCAGACCACCACGTGCACAGTTTACGATACGCACGCCGGGTTTCAGTTTGGCGATGTTTTCGCGCGACAGGATGTTCTTGGTCTGGTC
>CAYGMX010000103.1:0-8285 GCA_964351055.1 uncultured Loktanella sp.
TGGGAGTGGCATGTTTTTCCGGACAAGGTTCCTGCCTTTCCCGATGATCTGACTGCGCTGATCTGTGCGGCTGCGGGAACCGATGGGATATTGGGGAATTGCCATGCCTCTGGCACCACCATCATCGCAGAGCATGGCGCGGAACATCTCAAAACAGGCTGGCCCATCTGTTATACCTCCGCCGACAGCGTCCTGCAGATTGCCGCCCATGAAGAGGCCTTTGGCCTTGCGCGCCTGCTTGACCTTTGCAAGGCGCTGGCACCTGCGCTGCATGGGATGAAGATCGGGCGGGTCATCGCGCGCCCGTTCACGGGCGAACCCGGTCACTTCAAACGCACCGGCAACCGCAAGGATTTTGCCATCGCACCGCCCGCTCCGACGATCTGCGACTATGTCCATGATGCGGGGCATACCGTGCATGCGGTTGGCAAGATCGGTGATATCTTTTCGATGCGCGGCATTGACGATCTGCGCAAGGGGACCGATGCGGCCCTGATGGGCCACATCAATAATCTGGTGGAAAAGGCCGCGGATGGGTCTTTCGTCTTTGCCAATCTGGTCGAATTTGACAGCGAATACGGGCATCGCCGCGATCCGGCGGGCTATGCGCGGCATCTGGCGTGGTTTGATAGTGAACTGGCGCAATTACTGCCCAAGATGCGCAGCGGTGATCTGTTGATTGTCACCGCAGACCATGGCAATGACCCGACGTGGGCAGGCACCGACCACACCCGCGAAAGGGTGCCGGTGCTGGTGCTCGGGATCGGGGCCAAAGCATTGGGCCGGATTGCTTTTGTCGATGTCGCTGCCAGCATCGCGGCCCATCTTGATGTGCCCTACGGGGGTAAAGGAACAAGCTTTTTATGACTTTTCAGGCAACACCCAAGATCGAATTGCACACCCATCTGGAAGGCTGCGCGCCACCTGCGTTCATCAGGCAGCAGGCGCATGAAAAACGGCTTGATTTGAGCGGGATATTCAACGCCGACGGCGGCTATGCCTTTCGTGATTTCGACCATTTTCTGCAAATCTACGAGGCCGCATGTACCACATTGCAGTCGCCGGAAGACTTCTACCGGCTGACCAAGGCCGTGCTGGAAGAAACTGCCAGTCACGGTGTGGTTTACATGGAAACCTTTGTGTCACCCGACTTCTGCGGGGGCGGCGATCTGGCCGCGTGGAAAGACTATGTCGCTGCCATGACAGCGGCGGCGGATGAGGCCGAGGCAGGGCTTGGCATCACCCTGAAAGGTATTGTGACGGGCATCCGCCATTTCGGGCCTGAGGCCTGCAAGCCCGCCGCAAAATGTGCTGTTGAAACTTTTGGCGGCTTTATCACCGGCTACGGCATGGCGGGCGGTGAACTGGTCGGGCGTCCGCGCGATTACAGCTACAGCTTTGACATGGCGCGCGAAGCGGGGGTCCCGCTGACCTGCCATGCGGGCGAATGGGGCGGGGCCGATATGGTCAGGGAAACCATCCGCGATCTGGATGTGGTGCGGATCGGCCATGGGATCGGCGCGATCAGTGACCCTGATCTATTGTCCGAAATCGCCGAAAGGGGGATTGTGCTAGAAGTCTGTCCGGGGTCAAATGTGGTGCTGAACGCGGTAACTGGCTGGGACGCGCACCCGATTGCCAAACTGCGCGATGCCGGCGTCAAGGTCACTGTCTCGACTGATGATCCACCATTTTTCCACACAACGATGACCGATGAATATGACATGTTGCACCGCACCTTCGGCTGGGAAGAGGCTGATTTCAAAGCGCTTAACGAAACCGCCCTCGCCGCCGCCTTTTGCGACCAAGACACGCGCAGCCGCGTGGCCAAACGACTGGAGCCTGCCCGATGACCGAACACCTGACCCATGTGACCCACCCTCTGGTGCAGCATAAACTGACGCTGATGCGTCAGAAGGAAACCTCGACCGCGGCGTTCCGGCAGCTTTTGCGCGAAATCAGCCAGCTTTTGGCTTACGAGGTCACGCGGGGCCTGCCCATGACAACCCGCCGGATCGAAACGCCGCTGGAACCGATGGACGCGCCTGTGATCGACGGCAAGAAGCTGGCATTGGTGTCGATCCTGCGGGCGGGCAACGGCCTGTTGGACGGGGTGCTGGAACTGATCCCTTCGGCGCGTGTGGGCTTTGTGGGTCTTTACCGCGACGAAAAAACGCTGCAACCGGTGCAATACTATTTCAAAGTCCCCACCGAACTCGAAGACCGCTTGGTGATTGCTGTGGACCCGATGCTGGCAACTGGCAATTCCTCGGTCGCGGCGATTGACCTGCTGAAAAAAGCGGGGGCCACCAATATCCGTTTCTTGTGCCTCTTGGCGGCTCCCGAAGGGATCAAGCGGATGAAAGAGGCCCATCCGGATGTGCCGATCGTCACAGCGGCCATCGATAGCCACCTGAATGAACACGGCTATATCGTCCCGGGGTTGGGCGACGCGGGCGACCGGATGTTCGGCACCAAGTAACTGCGCTAGATATTGCAGATATTCTGCAAACTGACCCAGTCGCTGTCGGTCAGGATCAACGGGACAGGCTGGCCTTCTATCGGGTCGGCCCCGAGGTCCGGCATATTGCCTGTACGGGCATCGGCCACCGCCAGATAGGGGGACTGGGGGATACTTGCCGCGGCAAACATATTGCGCAGTTGGTCCGGATCTGCCAGTGTCGGCACGTCTTGCAGCAAGGCCTGGGCATTGTCGCGCAAGATCTCGCGCGGGATCTCTCCTGTGGTCAGCAGACGGAAGGTTGTACCAAGCCCTTCTTGCTTCAAGAGCCGTTCCAAAGGATCATGATGGATCACCGCAGCACGGCTTGCCAGTATAAAGCCGGCAGCGGCGGCCGGATCATCCGACGATTGCAGGACGCCGTAATCCAGAACGATCAGCCCGCCAGGCAGGGCAACGGCACCTTGGGCCAGTTGCGGGACCACGATCACCCGCGTCACTGTTTCGGTCCCGAAGAGCCTTTGCGCCAGTCGTGTGGCTGCTGCCGTGGCTTGGGGCGTCTGGCAGGGCGTCCCTGTCTGTTGTTGCATGTGACCCAGCAACGCTGCCCCGATCTCTATTCTTTTGGGGAGCGGAACCACAGCCAGCGTTTGCCGTGTCAAAGCGCCGGGGAGCCAGAAGACAGCGAGCAGCAGCGTCACCACGATCAGTCCGGCTGTCAGCCAGTACCGCAATTTTCCGGGCTGCGGCCGCGCTTTGGACAGGGCTTTGCGCACTTGCTCGATTGCGTCGACCATCGTTGTGTCCGCGATCTCGAGCACTTCGCTGGCGACATCATCCGGCGCATAGATTGCGGGTGTTTCACCTGGGTTCTGGCGGTTGAGCGCGGGCAGCGACCAATGGGCCAGCGGACGACCGGCGCCATCGGCAATGACCAAGGTGGCGTCACCGAAAGAGATGGTCACGTCGCGGCGCTGCGCATCCGTGCCCGCGCGCCAGAGCGCTTCACTTTCCAGCCGCACATATCGGTCGAGTGCTGTCATATTTTCCACTGCTCTTTTGGGCGATGGTATCGCGACCGGAGCGCTTTGTCATGGTGCAAAGGATCGGGCAGTTCCCCTTGCCCTGCACCGATCTCCCTGGCGATCCGGCAGAGCGCTAAAGTGTCTTGGCAAGTTTGCGCAGTTCGAATTTCTGGATTTTGCCTGTGGATGTCTTGGGCAGTTCTTGAAAGACGACCCTCTTGGGGCATTTGAACCCTGCAAGCCTTTCGCGGGTAAAGGCAATGATCTCGCTTTCATCGGCGACTGCGCCATCCTTGAGTTCGATAAAGGCACAAGGCACTTCGCCCCATTTGTCGTCAGGTTTGGCCACAACCGCGCAAAGGTTGACAGCGGCATGGTGCATCAGGGCGCCTTCGACCTCGACAGAGCTGATGTTCTCGCCTCCCGAAATAATGATGTCCTTGGCGCGGTCCGAAATCTGGATCGACCCGTCAGGATGCTGGATGGCAAGGTCCTCGGAATGGAAATACCCGCCGGCAAAGGCTTTTTCCGTGGCTTCTGCATTCTTGAGATACCCTTTCATCACCGCGTTGCCGCGCATGACAATTTCGCCCTGAGTTGCTCCGTCGGGGGGAACCTGCCCCATCTGCGCATCCACCACAGTGACATCTTCCATCATTGGCATGGCCACGCCCTGCCGCGCCTTGATCGTGGATTGCGCATCTTCGGGCAGAGCATTCCATGCCGGATCCCAGATGCATTCGGTCACATGCCCGTAGGTTTCGGTCAACCCGTAGACCTGTTTCACGTTGAAGCCCAGCTTGCCGATTGCCGCAAGCGTCGCGGGGGCGGGCGGTGCGCCAGCGGTAAAGACCTGCACCACATGGTCGAATTTGCGCCGTTCCTTTTCTTTGGCATTCACGATCAAATTGAGCACGATCGGTGCGCCGCCAAAGTGCGTGACGCCCTCTTGGGCAATGGCCTGATAGATCGCCGCCGCCGTGATATCACGGCAGCACACAACCGTCCCACCCAAGGCAGGCATCATCCAAGTGTGGTTCCAGCCGTTGCAGTGGAACAGTGGCACGATCTGCAGATACCGCATGAAAAGCGGCAATTCCCAACTGATCGGCGTGCCCATTGTCATCAGATAGGCCCCGCGGTGGTGGTAAACGACCCCCTTGGGCCGCCCTGTCGTGCCCGAGGTGTAATTCAGCGCAAGGCTTTCCCATTCGTCAGTGGGTAGTATCCATGCAAAGTCCGGATCACCGGATGCCAGAAAATCTTCGTATTTCTGGTGTGCGCCCAAGGCATGGACACCGGCGGCATCATCAGGGGCTTCGATAATCTGTGGTGCCGGGCCTTCCATCAAGTCGATGGCGGCCATGGCCAGCGGGATGAACTGGCTGTCGACGATGGCCACTTTTGCCTCACCGTGGTCAAGGATGTAGGCCACCGTATCGGGGTCAAGTCGGGTGTTGATCGTATTAAGCACCGCACCGCAGGCGGGGACGCCGAATGCAGCCTCTGACTGGGCGGGTACGTTGGGCAGGATCGTGGCAACCACATCACCTGGCCTGACCCCTGACTTGGCCAAAGCAGAGGCCAAACGCGTCACCCGCTGATAGTATCGGGCGTAGGAATAGCGGGCCTTGCCATAGACAACTGCCTCGCGTTCCGCAAAGACGAGTGCTGCGCGTTGCAGATGCGATAAGGGTGTCAAAGGCACATAATTGGCGGCCCGTTTGCCCAATCCGGTTTCATCACGCATCCAGCCCATCTTGTCCTCCCGCACTCGTCCCACTTTGAGGCTTGAGTATTGCGCTATGTTGGTGACTTTGGAAGCAGGAATTCTCTTTGGGAAGTTATCGATGGTCCATCCTGTCGCCTCTGGCCGTGCGGCCTTGTCTATTCTGGCTGGCATGGCTGTGTTGGGGCTGAGCGACAATTTCGTGCCTTATATTTCGCATGACAGTTCGTTGTGGCAGTTCCACCTCTTGCGGGGTGCGATGGCGCTGGCGGTCTTGTCGGTTATCGCCGCCCTTGGCTTTGGCGCGATCCGGCCACGGCGCCCTGTTGCTGTCTTGGCGCGCAGCGCTGTGCAGGCCACCTCTATGTTGATTTATTTTGGCTGTCTTGCGATCCTGCCAATCGGTGTGGTGGTGGCAGGCTTGTTTACCTCGCCATTGTTTGTGGCGTTGATTGCTGCGGTATTTCAGGGAAAACGCATTGACCGGCTGCATGTTGTTGCGATCTGCGTGGGTTTTTTGGGTGCTTTGCTGGTCATCCGGCCGAACCCCGCCGCACTGGATCTTGTCGCGTTCCTGCCGATTTTTGCGGGGTTGCTCTATGCGATCGGAGCCGTTGCCACCCGCGCATGGTGCGAAGGCGAAGGCACCTTGTCTCTTAGTGCCGGCTTTTTTCTGATGCTGACGCTCATGGGCGCAGTGGGCAGCATGGTGATGTCGGGCACGGGAACGGGGGTGGACGGATTTGTCATGCGCGGCTGGATGCCGCTTGATTCTGGTCTTTTGTTCTGGATTGCCGTGCAGGCAATCGGGGCACTGGTCGGCATAGGTTTTCTGTTTCGCGGCTACCAGATTGGCGAAGCGAGCAAGGTCGCTGTTTTTGAATATTCGTTGTTGATCTTCGCCAGCGGTTGGGCGTGGTACTTGTGGGGGCAGGGGGTGCCGCTCTTGGGACTTTTAGGGATGGGAATGATTTTCATGTCAGGTGCTCTGATCGCGATGCGCCGACCTCCTGCAATGATTACTTAGTCTTCTGGGTTCCTATTGGCGGCGCACCCCCGCAAGGGGATGCGCCTTGTTCGTCTAGGCGGCTTTGGTTGCAGGACCGAACCGTTTGTAGAAATCCTGCCCCTTGTCGGCCATGTCGCGCAGCAGATCAGGCGTTGCAAAGCGCGCGCCAAACTGCGCGGTCAACTGGTCACAGCGTTCGGCGGCATAGGGGGCGCCGATCATGTCAAGCCAGCTGAACGGACCGCCTGACCAAGGGGCAAAGCCCCAGCCAAGGATCGCGCCCACATCGCCTTCGCGGATGTCCTCCAGCACGCCCTCTTCCAAGGCACGGACCGCTTCAAGGACCTGCGCAAAGAGCAGGCGATGCTGCACGGTTGTCAGGTCAGGCTGGGTGTCCGCGACGGGGTACTGCGCGGCCAGCCCGTCCCAAAGCCCAAGGCGTTTGCCCTTGTCGTCATAGGCGTAAAAGCCTGCATTGGATTTCCGGCCAAGGCGTTTCTGGTCGAACATCCAGAACAGAACCTCGTCCACCTCACCGTCAGGATAGGCGTCGCCCATCGCGGCCTTGGTCGCCTTGGCGATTTTCACCCCCAGATCGACAGAGGTTTCATCGACCAGTTGCAGTGGTCCCAGCGGCATGCCAACCAGCTTGGCCGCGTTTTCGATCAAGGCGGGTTCCACGCCTTCTTTGACCATCCGGATACCTTCGTTGATGTAGGGAATGATGCAGCGGTTCGCATAGAAGAACCGCGCGTCGTTCACCACGATGGGCGTCTTGCGGATCTGGCGCACATAATCGAGCGCTTTGGCGACGGCCACAGCGCCGGTCTTTTTGCCCTTGATGATTTCCACCAGCAGCATCTTGTCGACGGGCGAAAAGAAGTGGATGCCGATGAATTTCGCGGGGTCGTTCGACGCCTTGGCCAGCGCTGAGATCGGTAAGGTCGAAGTATTGGTGGCAAAGATGCAATCGGGGCCAGTGACGGCCTGCACCTTGGCGGTGACTTCGGCCTTGACGGCGGGGTCTTCAAAGACCGCTTCCACGATCAGATCGCAGCCCGCAAGGGCCGCGTAATCAGTGGTGGCGTTGATCAGGCCCAGAACGGCGTCTTTTTTGGCTTCGGTCACTTTCTTGCGGGCAATGCCCTTGTCCATATAGGCGGTGGTATAGGATTTGCCCTTGTCAGCCGCCTCTTGCGTGCTGTCGATCAAGACCACTTCGATTCCGGCAAGGGCCGAGACAAGGGAAATGCCCGCACCCATCATGCCCGCACCGATGACACCGACTTTCTTGACGGTTTGGTCGGGGGCCTGAGGGCGGTTCGCGCCTTTTTCCAGTGCTTCCTTGTTGATGAAAAGGCTGCGGATCATCGCGCTTGATGACGGGTTCATCAGGACATTGGTGAACCAGCGCGCCTCGATCTTGATGGCGGTGTCGAAGGGGACCAGCGCGCCTTCGTAAACAGCCGACAGCAGGGCCTTGGCGGCAGGATAGACGCCTTGGGTCTTGCCGTTGACCATCGCGGATGCGCCGACAAAGGTCATGAAACCGGCAGGATGATAAGGCGCGCCGCCGGGCATTTTGTAGCCTTTTTCGTCCCACGGTTTGACGATTGACGGGCTGGACAGAACCCAGGCCTTCGCGGCGGACAGCAATTCATCCGCGGGCACGACCTCGTCGATCACGCCGGCACGTTTGGCGGCTTGCGGATCGTTCAGCTTGCCTTCCAGCAGCAGGGGCGACGCGCCCATCGCACCCAGTTTGCGCGCCAGACGGGTTGTGCCGCCAGCGCCCGGGAAAATACCCACAAGGATTTCCGGCAGCCCGATCTTGGCCTTGGGATTGTCGGCGGCAAAGATGCGGTGGCAGGCCAGCGGAATTTCCAGACCGATGCCAAGCGCCGTACCGGGCAAGGCGGCGGCGATGGGTTTGCCGCCTTTGTTGGTCTTGGGGTCCATACCAGCGCGTTCGATCTTGCGCAGAATTGCGTGCATCCCCATCACGCCTTCGAACAGGCCGCGCGCGGGATCGTCGCCTGCGCTGTCTTTCATCTTGGCGAT
>CAYGMX010000104.1:0-8273 GCA_964351055.1 uncultured Loktanella sp.
GATCATCAGTGTATCAGAGCCGCCCAAAAGCGACGGGATCACGAATTCGCCCAGCGCGGGGATAAAGACAAGGAAACAGCCTGCGATAATTCCGGCCTTGGACAGGGGGATGGTGATGCGCCAGAAGGCTTCGGTGCGCGAACAGCCAAGGTCTTCTGCCGCTTCCAGCAAAGACCCGTCAAGCTTGATCAGCGTGGCGTAGATCGGCAAAATCATAAAGGGCAGATACGTATAAACGATCCCGATATAGACCGCGACATTGGTGTTGAGGATCGTGAGGGGCGCACTGATGACCCCGATCCACATCAAAAACTGGTTCAGCATCCCTTCTTGGCTCAGGATGCCAATCAGCGAATATACGCGGATCAAAAAGCTGGTCCAGAACGGCAGGATCACCAAAAGCATCAGCGTCGGTTGCCACTCTTGGGGCGCGTTGGCCATGCCGTAAGCAATGGGGAAACCGATCAACAGACAGATAAATGTAGAGATGAACGCGATCTGCACACTCGACAGGTAGCTTTTCCAGTAAAGATCATCGGTGGCCAGAAACTCGAAATTTTCGAAATCGAGTTGCGACAGGAAATCCCTGATCCCTGCCCAGCCTTCGGACAATTCCAGGGTCGGCGTATAGGGCGGGATGGACAGGGCGACATCCGACAGGGAAATCTTGAGCACGATCAGGAACGGAACAAGGAACAGGCACAAGAGCCAGAAATACGGGACTGAAATCAGGGCAAAGCGGCGGATGTTCATCGCGCGCCCCTAACTGTCCAGCACGATGCCGGCGGTATCTGTCCAAGACAGCCACACCTCATCATTCCATGTGAACGGCTGGCTGGCGCGCCTGCGCGAATTTGCAGCCTGCGCCTTGATGATGATGCCGCCTGCGAGTTCCACATGGTAGGTGGACAGATTTCCCAGATAGGCGATATCCAGAACTTTGCCTTGCACGGCGTTGTGCCGGTCTGCCGGTTTTTCCGCAGTGATCGCAACTTTTTCAGGCCGGATTGCAAAGCTCACTTTGCCGTTCGATATCGGTTTGGACGGGGTGCCGATAATACTGGGCTGCCCTTCGGCCCAAGCGATGGAAACGGTGTCGCCCTGCACGGTCGCATGGCCTTGCATGATGTTCACCTCGCCAATGAAATCGGCGACATAGGTGCTGTTGGGCGCCTCATAGATCTGGGCTGGTGTATCCACCTGCTTGAGCTTGCCATGGTCCATCACCGCCACACGTGACGCGACTGTCATCGCTTCTTCCTGATCGTGCGTCACGACGACAAAGGTGGTTCCGGTCTTTTCCTGAATGTCCATCAGTTCGAACTGCGTTTCCTGACGCAGCTTCTTGTCGAGCGCGGACAAGGGCTCATCCAGCAACAGCAGCTTGGGGGCCTTGGCCAATGCGCGCGCAAGTGCCACGCGTTGCCGCTGACCCCCTGAAATCTGTTCCGGTTTGCGGCTTCCGAATTTTTCGATCTGGACAAGGCGCAGCATCTCTTTGACGCGAGCGTCAATCTGGTCCTTTGGCATGTTCGACCGCTTCAGACCAAAGGCAATGTTGTCATAAACAGTCAGGTGGGGAAAAAGCGCGTAGGACTGGAACATCATGTTCACACTGCGCTTGTTGGGGGGAACGGGCGAGATATCCTGCCCGTCCAGCAGGATGGTGCCCGATGTAGGGGTCTCGAAACCCGCCAGCATCCGCATCATTGTGGTCTTGCCACAGCCCGACGGCCCGAGCAGTGCAAAGAATTCTCTTTCGTAGATATCGATGCTCAGGTCATCGACGGCCGTGAAATCGCCAAAGCGTTTCGTCACATTCTGAAAGCGGATCAGCGGCTTTGCGGCCGGATCATTCCAGGGCTCAAACACGTTTTGGGGCATAAGGATCACGGCCTCCGGCATGCACATTAACTTAGGGTGTTCCCGGCCTGCATCGCAGGCCGGGACGAGGCTATTATGTGCCGGATTTGATCCGTGTCCACATCCGTGTCACGAAACGCTGTGCACCCGCATCGTAAGGCGTGGTCGTGTAGAGCGTTTCAAGCGTTGCTTCGTCCGGATAGATGGCTGGATCACCGATCACATCTTCCACAAGAAACGGAATGGATGCCGCGTTGCCGTTTGCATAGTAGACGTAGTTGGACGCTGCCGCCATGTTCTCTGCATCGAGGATGAAGTTAAGGAAAGCGTGCGCCCCTTCTGGGTTTGGCGCATCGACAGGGATTGCCATTTGGTCAAACCACATCAAGGCACCTTCGGTGGGGGCGTTATAAGCAATTTCCACGCCATTTTCTGCCTCGATCGCACGATCACGCGCTTGCAGGATATCACCGGACCAGCCGAATGCGACGCAGATGTCACCATTGGCCAGCGCCGAGATATATTCGGAACTGTGATACTTCTGGACATACGGGCGTACCGCCGCCAAGACAGGCTCGGCCATTGCCAACACGTCCTCATCCTTGCTGTCTGGATCCTGACCGATGTAGTTAAGTGCGGCGGGGATCAGCTCGGTTGGCGCATCAAGGAAATGTACGCCGCATTCAGCCAGTTTTTCCATGTTGGCGGGATCGAAGATCAGATCAAGCGATGCGATCGGTGCATCTTCGCCCAAAAGCTCGGTCACTTTACCTACGTTCACGCCAAGGCCGGTCGTGCCCCACATGTAGTTGATCGAATAGGCGCCGTCGGGGTCGTATTTTTCCGTGCGCGCCTGCACGACATCCCAAAGGTTACCGATATTGCTGAGCTGCGATTTATCGAGCGGCTGGAATGCACCTGCCGCAATCTGGCGCTGCAAGAATGTTCCCGTCGGCACAACCACATCATAACCGGAACCGCCGGCGAGGAGTTTGGTTTCCAGCACTTCGTTGCTGTCGAACACGTCATAGATCAGATCCAGTCCGGTCTCTTCCTCGAACTTGGCCAGCAGATCCTCGTCGATATAGTCAGACCAGTTGTAGACCCGAACCTCTTGCGCCCAGCCTGCTTGCGCTGTCAGCACCGCTGCCGCAAAAATGGAACATGTTTTGGTATTCAGCATTTAAACCTCCGCTTGGATTCAACAAAATTCGGGATAAGCTTTGATGAAATTATGAGGCTTTGCAATGGCGATACAAAAATTTGATAGCTTTCGATAGCAAAGGACCGTTACGGCATGCAAAATGCCTTGGGCGGAGGCGCATTTATGAACCAATTGATCACCAAAAAGCCGGAACATGAAACAATCTACCTTCAGGTGAAGGAGATGATTCTTTTTGGCGAGTTTGTTCCGGGCCAACCTTTAACGATCCACGGGCTTGCCGAAACCATCGGCACCGGCGTCACCCCCGCCCGCGAAGCTATCAGGCGCCTGACGGCCGAGGGGGCGCTTGTCACGCTTGAGAACCGGCGCATCGAGGTTCCGGCCATTACGGAACACCGGCTGAAACAGATCGACCTTGTCCGCCTGACCGTGGAACCCGAATTGGCAGAGCGCGCCGTGAACAACTGCCAGTCCGAAGATATAGAGGAACTTGAACGGCTTGATCGGCTTGTCGACCAGTCGATCAAGGTGGGCGATATTCGCGGGTATCTGGAAGCAAACTATCTGTTCCACTTCCACATCTACGGGCTTGCCGATGCACAGATCCTGCACCGGATTGCGGAAACGCTTTGGCTTCGGATCGGTCCGTCGCTCCGCGTGGTCTGCGGGCGCTTCGGGACCGCGAACCTGACCGACCACCACCGCGAAGCCGTTCACGCCTTGCGCAATCGCGATGCCGCGCGGACCCGCGAGGCGATTGCAAAGGATATCCGGCAGGGGATGGAATTCGTCCGCCAGTCACATGAAACCTAAAGCACGGTCCTTTGTAGGGCGCACACCCTGCAAACCTCGGTTGACTCGCCCCGGATTTTGATCAAATTATGGATAAAGCGGCATGGGCGGCAGGTTGGAACACAAGAATCCTGTTCGTTCACAGCAAGGGCACAAAACCGAAAGCGACCGAAGCGGGCTTGCGAAACGGAAACGCCACAACCTTCTTTGGACTATTTGATCAGAGGTCATCATGAACATTATCGCCAACTACCCGCCAACCGATGAATTGCAGGCACTCGATTCCGCACACCACCTGCATCCCTTCACCCACAGCAACGCACTGGCCAAAAAGGGACCACGCGTCATCATCTCGGCCAAAGGGGTCTGGCTCAAGGACAGCGATGGCGAAGAGATCATCGACGGGATGGCTGGCCTGTGGTGCGTCAATATCGGCTATGGCCGCGATGAACTGGCCGAGGCAGCCGCCCGCCAGATGCGCGAACTGCCGTTCTACAACACATTCTTCAAGACAACGCATGTCCCGGCCCTGATGCTGGCCAAGAAGCTGGCCGAACTTGCGCCGGGTGATCTTAACAGCGTCTTTTTCGCAAGCGGCGGTTCGGATGCCAATGACACGAATATCCGCATGATCAGGACCTATTGGGCCGAAAAAGGCCAGCCTGAACGGGATGTGATCATTTCGCGTTGGAATGCTTACCACGGTTCCACCATCGGTGGCGCATCCCTTGGCGGGATGAAGGGCATGCACGGTCAGGGCGGTTTGCCGATCCCCGGTATTGAATTTATCGACCAGCCACATTGGTGGGCCGAAGGCGGCGACATGACACCAGAGGAATTCGGGCTTGAACGCGCGCGCCAACTGGAAGCCAAGATCAAGGAAATCGGACCGGACCGGGTTGGCGCCTTCATCGCCGAACCCATCCAGGGGGCCGGTGGTGTCATCGTCCCGCCGGAAACCTACTGGCCGGAAATCCAGCGAATCGTCAAGAAATACGATATCCTGCTGATCGCGGACGAGGTGATCTGTGGGTTTGGCCGGACAGGTAACTGGTTCGGGTCCCAGACTGTCGGGATCGAACCGGACATCATGACTGTCGCAAAAGGGCTCAGTTCCGGCTATATCCCGATCGGAGCCTCGATTGTTTCGGACAAGGTTGCCGACGTGCTGCGAAATACCGAATTCAATCATGGATACACCTATTCGGGCCATCCCGTTGCCTGTGCGGTCGCCCTGGAAAACCTGCGCATCATCGAAGAGGAAAAGATCGTGGAACAGGTCCGCGATGTGACCGCCCCCTACCTGCGCGAAAAATGGGAAGCGCTGGTCGACCATCCACTTGTCGGCGAAGCCAAGATCGTCGGCATGATGGCATCGGTTGCCCTGACCCCTGACAAAGCGACACGCGCCGCCTTTGCCGCAGAAAAGGGAACAGCCGGGTTCATCTGCCGTGACCGCTGTTTTGCCAACAACGTCATCATGCGCAGCGTGGGTGACCGGATGATCATTTCGCCGTCACTGACGATCACGCTTGATGAAATCGATATTCTGATCGCACGCGCCCGCAAATCTCTGGATGAGTGCTATGAGCAACTGAAAGCCGAAGGTTTGATGGTTGCGGCATCGTAGCCGGCAGCCATGGAACTGCTAACCGCAAACGACCGGCAAGGCGCCTATCCGCCGTCTTACTATGCGCAGGCGGCGGAGCTTCTTGAACCGTTTCCAGCAGCCAAAGGTGCATTTACATGTGATGTCTGTGTCGTTGGTGCCGGATTTACCGGACTTTCCGCCGCGTATCATCTGGCAAAGCGCGGTTACGATGTGATCGTTCTTGATGCCCAGCGCGTAGGTTTCGGGGCATCGGGGCGCAACGGCGGTCAGGTCAGCGTCGGCCAGCGCCGCGACCAGCATGATCTGGAAGCAATGGTCGGGGATGCCCATGCCCGTCAGCTTTGGGAGATCGCGACACAGGCTGTGGATCTGATCCGCAGCCTGTGCGACACCGATGAAGTGCGCACAAAGTTCAACGCGGGCATTGTGCATACCGTTCACCGCAAGCGGGACCACCGGCACAACGCCCCCCACATTGATCATATGCGTGACAAATACGGATACGACAAAATCAGCCTGCTGGAACCGGAAGCCTGCCGCGCGATAGTGAATTCGCCGGCCTACTATAGCGGGACACTTGATATGGGCGCAGGCCACGTGAACCCGTTAGAGCTTGTGCTGGGCCTCGCGCGGCTTGCCATCACATCAGGCGCGCGCATGTTCGAACAGTCCAAGGTGATCGGGATTGATGAGGGCGATCCGGCTTGCGTCAGGACGGATGCCGCGACGATCAAGGCGCGGCATGTGGTTCTTGGGTGCAATGGCTATCTGGGCACCATGCAGCCCCATGTCGCCGCACGGGTCATGCCGATCAACAACTTTATTGTTGCAACCGAACCGATGACACCGGATGCCCAAGAGAAGATCATTCGCCATAACTATGCCGTGGCCGACAGCAAGTTTGTGGTCAATTACTTCCGCTTCTCGGAAGACCACAGGCTTCTGTTCGGCGGCACCGAGTCATACGGCTACAAATTCCCCAAAGATATTGCCGGTGCGGTCCGCAAGCCACTTTTGGAGATTTTTCCGCAACTCAAAGATGTGAGAATCGATCATGCGTGGGGCGGGACACTGGGGATCACGATGAACCGGATGCCACACTACGAAAGGATCGGCGGTAATATCCTGACCATGTCGGGGTTTTCTGGCGCCGGTGTCGCGCTGGGCACACTGTCGGGTCAGATTGCGGCGGATGCGATCGCGGGACAGGCCGAACGGTTCGACGTTATGGCAAAGGTCCCCACCCTGAAATTTCCGGGCGGTCCTGCCTTCCGGTCCCCTCTGCTTGTGCTGGCGATGCTCTGGTACAGCCTGCGGGACAAGCTCTGACCACTGCGCAGCGATCGCTTGGGCTAATCAATCGCCACGACTGGCTGGAACCGTTTTTGCCGGTACTGCCAGCAGGCATTTTGTGCTATATTGCGGCATATACACCAGCAACCAGTTAACCACGCGCACAGATGATGCTTGCATTGGAGCGCGAACAACGCTTCAAGATATTGTGTCAGAGATAAGGCTGTGCTGCAGTGTTGTTTTCTGGCATATAGACCCTAATCAACGCCGAATGCTTCGATTTTGAGAGCAAAAAAAGAAAAAAGCGGTTCTCTAATTTCAGCCTAAATACGGCCCTAATTTCACCCTGATCCCGCTATAGGTAGTGATCATGCGTGATGTGAAAGGTGACATCGTATGAAGAACATTACACAATCCATGAGTCCTCAGGACGCAGCCGAAGCATTTTTTGGACAAGAAGATGCAGCGTTCTCCGAGATGATCGAACGTCTTGCCATTAACGACCAGCGTTTGGTCGAGGTGTTCAAAAAGACCCGTGACCGCTTCCTTTCGGATAACAAGGCCTGAAGGATCAGACGGTACAACAAAAAATAGTGGGGCCAGGCCAGGCAGAATCCGGCCAAGGCTTTCATAACTGCTTCAAAGCGTCCGAAAAACTTGAAAACTGCTTGACCTTTCGGCCTCTGAGAGGTTGAACCACCCCCAGACTTTCAAAAGAAATATGGGCGGTTTTTAGATGGACGACCAGAACAAGAACCTCATCTTGGCGACGGTACTCAGCTTTGCGGTGATCGTCGCGTGGACGACGTTTTTTCCTCCGGAAGATCTGCTGCCCGATCCCGCGGCCCAGGCCGAGCAAACCCTCCAAGATCCGACTTTGCCGACGTCCGATCCCATTGCGCCCGCTGCAACAACACCAACACTGGAATCCGAGCAGACAGCCGATGCCCCGCGTGTCGCGATCGAAACTGGCGAATTCAGCGGATCGCTGTCCTTGCTTGGTGGACGCATCGATGACCTTGCCCTGACCAACTACCGCGAAACCGTCGAGGACGATGCCCCGATTGTGCGCCTGCTCCGCCCCGTTGGTGAACGCGGCGCGTACTTTGCTTCTTTCGGCTGGACGGCAACGGATGGCATAGATGCCGCAGCCGTGCCCGGGCCTGATACGCTTTGGTCAGTGGAAAGCGGCAGCACCCTGACACCGGCTACCCCAGTCACAATCGTCTGGGACAATGGCGCAGGCCAGATCTTCCGCACCGAAATTTCGGTCGATGACGCATTCATGTTCAGCTTTGCGCAAAGCATGGAAAACGTGAGTGGTGATACCGTCGCGGCGCGCCCATACGGCCTGATCCGGCGTCACGGCCAGCCCGATGACCTCAAGAACTTCTTTATCCTGCACGAGGGCCTTGTGCGCATGACGGATGGCGAGCTTGAGGAAACAGGATACGATGACATCACCGAATACCCCGTTGACCCCCGCGAGCGGACACAGGCCGAACGCCTTGACGTTATCGGCTCTGGCTGGATCGGGTATACCGATCA
>CAYGMX010000105.1:0-8095 GCA_964351055.1 uncultured Loktanella sp.
ATTGGATCTCCCTGACGCGGAGTTAACCACGCCGATGCATGCTTGAGAACTGCTAACTTACGCTGCACCTGCACAGTGGCCTGCTGCGGTTGCTAAATCTCGGCGCGCGGCTTGGGGCGCAGGGGAATCTCTTTCAACAGCCCCCCGACACCCATCTTGGCAAAGTCGGCAGGGCCGGGCGGGACACCGCAAATCACCCTTTCCAGAACCCAGTCAGCGCCGTTCAACGCCGGTGAGCGCGCGCAGCCGGGCAGCCCGATGACCGGCTTATCCTGCAAAAAGCCTAAAAACAGCAGATTACCCGGATCAACGGGCATGCCAAACTGGGTGACGGTGCCACCGGCCTCGCGCAGTGCTGCGGGACCCAGATCATTGATATCAGAGGTCGCGGAGCCGGTAAGAACAAAGATCACATCGCCCGGTGCCGACCTGAGCGCACCCACGAGCGGGTCTAACGCGTGCGGGACCGTGACCGCAGGCGTCAGTGCCATATCCAGACGGTCCAAGCGGCCAGCAAGCGCCCGCCTGCCCTTGTCGGCATAGGATTGGTCGATCAGGGTCTCAATCAATGTCGCGGTCTGGTAGACCGGCGGCAGCAACCGCAACGCATGCTCCGCAACCAAACAGGCGCGCTCGACATCCTGCAGCGGCACAGCATACGAAATGATCTTGATCGTGGCGACCATCACATCCGCAGCGAGACGTGACAAGGGCGGCAAAGTCGCAACGGTGATCATCGGGTTTACACTGTTGCATGCTTGGACCGCCGCACTATCAATCGCGACAATTCCCGGACCGGTGGCAAAGATATTGACGCGGCCCGTCGCGGCTTTGCTCAGCCGGAGCCCCGGTCCGGCGATGGCTGCAGCAAGGCGGGCAGCGGCATCATCTTCGTTCACATCGTCAGGCTCATATTGCGCCACCGTGATCTCGGTCCGGCCAGCGGCATGCAAAGCGTCAAGATCGCCCGCCGATAAGACATGCCCTTTGCGCAATCGCCCCTTATGCAATGGAACAGAATGGGCGAGCACGGCACCCAGCGCCTCACAAGTCGGGACGGGGCCAAATTTCACGCGGGCTTCCTGAGCGTTTCTGTCACTTGTGCCATAATGCTTACCGCGATCTCTGCGGGATCACGGCCCCCGATATCAAGGCCGACAGGGGCATGGATCCGCCCGATTTCCTCATCGGTAAAGCCAACCTCCCTTAGCCGCTCCACCCGCTTGGCATGGGTGCGATTGGAACCCAGACACCCGAGGTAAAAGGCATCCGATTCGAGAACCGTTACGATGGCGGGGTCGTCCAGCTTGGGGTCATGCGTCAGCGTGACGACAGCCGTGCGCCCATCAAGCTTCAGAGTGCGCAAGGCTTCGTCCGGCCAGTCATCCAGAATGGTCTCTCCGGGAAACCGTGTTGCGGACCCAAAGGCAGGACGCGGATCAATGATCACCGGTTCATACCCGCAGGCCCGCGCTATCGCGACAAGATACTGGGCGATGTGGACGGCACCGATAACGACCATCCGCAGCGGCGGATTGTGGATCGCCACAAAAGTGCGGCCGTCCTCTTCGACACCGGACCGGTCAAGCCGGAACCTGTCGGGATAAGCGGCCTGCGTCTTGAGCCGCGGTCCACCGGTTTCAAGATCGGTCACATAGGCGACAGGCAATGCGTTCTGGCGAGCGTCGACAAGCCGCTCCAGCAATTCGACGGGCAGCACGGACCCCACGGGCTCGATCAGGACCTTGATCTCGCCCCCGCAGGCCAGCCCGACCGCAAAAGCCTCGTCATCGCTGACTCCGAATTGCAGGAGTTTCTGCGCCCCTTTGTTTACGGCTTCGATCGCCTCGGTGATCACTGCGCCTTCGACGCAGCCCCCAGAGACAGAGCCTTCCATCGCGCCATCGGCGTCTATCACCAACTGGCTGCCGACAGGGCGCGGGGCCGACCCCCATGTTTGCACAACCGTCGCTATCGCGACCCCGCGTCCTGCACGGTGCCACGCAAGGGCAAGTTTCGGAAGATCTGTAATTGTGTCTGTCATGTCATCCACACTGGCATCTTTTCCTTTGGCCATACCATAAACCCCGCGACACGGCCTCAACAATCCCGTTAACGATTTGCCGCGCGTGACTTTGTCCCGATCAAGCGGTTCCTTGCCCGCTCGCATTGCCCCGCAAGAGCCAAAGGCGTAGTTTGCAATCGAAACGCGCGGAGAACTGGCAATGAATGATTCCTCACCCATCACTGCAACGGGCTTTGGGCCTGACCTTGGACCATTTGACTGGGCTGACCCTTTGCGTCTTGAAGACCAGTTGACCGAAGACGAACGGATGCTGCGTGACGCGGCACGCACCTTTGCGCAAACGCAACTCCAGCCGCGAGTGACCGCAGCCTACCGCGATGAAACGGTCGATCCGGGCATTTTCAAGGACATGGGTGATGCCGGTCTGCTGGGCCTCACCATTCCCGAAGAATACGGCGGATTGGGTGCAGGCTATGTCACTTACGGGCTTGTCGCCCGCGAGGTGGAGCGGGTCGACAGCGGCTATCGGTCGATGATGTCTGTGCAAAGCTCGCTTGTGATGTATCCGATCCACGCTTATGGCAGCGAAGACCAGCGGCAAAAGTACCTGCCCGGACTGGCCGCAGGTACGTTGATCGGATGCTTTGGCCTGACCGAACCCGATGCGGGCAGCGATCCGGCAGGCATGAAAACCACCGCGAAAAAGACCCAAACCGGCTATGTGCTCAACGGATCGAAGATGTGGATCAGCAATGCGCCCATCGCGGATGTCTTTGTGGTCTGGGCCAAGTCAGAGGCACATGGCGGAAAAATCCGCGGTTTTGTCCTAGAAAAAGGCATGAAAGGCCTGTCCGCCCCGAAAATCGGCGGCAAACTCAGCCTGCGTGCCTCTGTCACCGGTGAAATTGTGATGGACAACGTGGCGGTCGGAGAAGAGGCCCTGCTGCCGGGAGTTCAGGGGTTGAAGGGGCCGTTCGGCTGTCTGAACCGTGCGCGCTATGGCATTGCATGGGGTGTTATGGGGGCGGCGGAGGCCTGTTGGCATGCGGCCCGTCAATACGGACTTGATCGCAAGCAGTTCGACAAGCCCTTGGCGCAGACCCAGCTTTTCCAGAAGAAACTGGCCGATATGCAGACCGAAATCACTCTTGGGACACAGGCCGCATTGCAACTCGGCCGCTTGATGGAACAGGGCAAGGCCGCGCCTGAAATGATCAGCCTGATGAAGCGCAACAACTGCGGCAAGGCGCTTGATATCGCACGGATGTCGCGTGACATGCACGGCGGGAACGGGATCAGCGAAGACTTCCAGATCATGCGACATATGGTCAACCTCGAGACAGTGAACACCTATGAGGGGACCCATGACGTCCACGCATTGATCCTCGGGCGGGCACAAACGGGTCTGCAAGCTTTCTTCTGACCCTGATCGCGGCCCAGAAATATGCCGAATGCGCCCATTTGCTGCCGCAAACTTCACCTAGACTCTGCCTATAGCCGGGATGAAACCCGGAAACGGAGCAGATAAATGGAAGACAGGCAGCTTGCCATAGAGACCGATCTGAAAGACCTCGAAGCCAACGACTGGCTTACCGAGGTTGACGAGATCTGTGAAGAATTCGGTTTTTTTGAACAGCTCGGCACAGCGCATTGCGCCGGTTTTCTGGAAGCTGGCAACAACCTGCTGGTGACATTCGAGAACGCCGAGAATGTGCGCGCATACAACCTTGATGCAGAGCCACGCGGGTTTGCATATGCCCGTCATGATGGCTGGTCCCATCTGGCGCTGATTTCGTTTACCGAAAGCTGGTTTCGTGACGAGGCCGTCTATGGCTTTTTCGACCGGTTGGTCGACGAGGAATTCTTTGGGGATTTCTCGCAGATTGTCTTTTATGGCGGTGACGGGGGGGCTGCCTATGCGGCGGCTGCATTTTCTGTGGCCGCGCCGGGCGCAACCGTTATCGCGCTTCGTCCGCAGGCGACCTTGGATGCGGGTACCGCTGGTTGGGACCAGCGCTACAAGCCTGCGCGTATCCATGATTTCAATGGCCGCTACGGCTATGCGCCCGAAATGATCGAGGGTGCGGACAAGGTCTTTATCGCGTTTGATCCGCATCAACGGCTTGATGCCATGCACGCCGCGCTCTTTCGTAAACCGCACGTCACGAGCCTGCCCTGCCCGCTGCTGGGGGATGCACTGGACCGTGCCTTCGACCGGATGGGGATCCATGATGTGCTGATCAAACTGGCGATGGACTATGCGTTGGACAAAAAGCGGTTTGTACAGCTTTTGCGCGCGCGGCGCTATGACCAGACTTATGCGCGCACGCTTGTGCGGCGGCTGATCATGACAAACCACCCCAAGCTCGCACTTATCGTGTGCGAATATGTATTACGGCGCGGCCCGAACCCGTTCTTTGAACAAAAACGCGCCGAACTGAACCTGCCTGACGTCGATTAGATATGGTAGATGTCGCGGTAGACGTAACGCACGATGTCTTCGCGGTTGATACCGATATCTTCAAGCTCGCGGTCGGTCAGGCGCTGCATCCGCTGCACCTCGACCGAGCGGTTTTGCGATGCGACGACACGCTCGAAAAATCCTGCTATGCCGCTGAAAAAGGCAAAACCGGAAGACGCTTTTGCGCGCGATGCAATTGAATCTGTGTAAAAGGCCATGATCGGCACTCCTGTCAGGTAACTTTGATTACCTGATACATAGGCTGCGCGGGCCTGGGCGAAACCGCCAATGCTGCATTGCCGCATTGCACCGGATGCATGCCTATTGGCTGTCTGTGCGCCCGTCGATGATCTTTTTGAGAACGGCAAAAATCCGCATACCAAAATAGCCCAGAATAGCCCCGAGAATCACACCGAAGGTGGTTCCGCTTTCAAGCAAAGCCGCACAGACCGCAGCCGCCAGAAGCGCGACCATGAACGCGATCAAGCGCTTTTCGTTGGGGTCCAGCGTGATGTAGCGTTCCAGTGTCTTGACGATTGGCCCTGCAACGGGCGCTTCAATCTGCGGTGTCAGAAAACCTGCAAGTGCCGCAATCAGAAATCCGAGCATGAGTTACTCTCCCTTTTCTTGGAGGTTGGGTGGCGGTCAATCATCGCAAAGACAATAGCATATATGCAAGCCTGAACACATGCCCTATGGCATCCGCAAGCACAACGGTGTAATCGGAAATCATGCCTGATAGACACGCAACGCGCCTGACGATCCGCCGCCCCGATGACTGGCACCTGCATTTGCGCGATGGCGCGATGCTCAGAGCTGTGCTTCCCGAGACTGCCCGTCACTTTGCGCGCGCGATCGTGATGCCCAACCTTGTGCCACCTGTCGTCACTGCGGCCCAGGCATCAGCCTATCGCGACCGGATCATGGCGGCCGTGCCCGAGGGCGCGCGGTTCCGGCCCCTGATGACGCTTTACCTGACCGAAACGACCGATCCCGAAGACGTACGCGCCGCCCATGAAGCAGGCATTGCCACGGCGGTCAAACTCTATCCTGCGGGGGCGACGACCAATTCCGATTCCGGCGTGCGCGATATCGAAAAAGTGCGCGCCGTTCTTGATATGATGGCCGAAATCGGGATGCCTTTGTGTATCCATGGCGAGGTGACGGATCATCATGTCGATATTTTTGACCGTGAAGCGGTATTTATCGACAAAGTCATGAAACCGCTGCGCAAGAAGGTTCCTGACCTGCGGATCGTGATGGAACATGTGACAACGCAGGACGCCGTCGATTATGTCCGCGACAGCAACAAGAACCTCGCTGCCACCATTACGACCCACCACCTGATCATTAACCGCAATCACATCCTTGCTGGCGGGATCAAACCGCATTTCTATTGTTTGCCCGTGGCCAAACGCGAAGCGCATCGCGTGGCGCTGGTGCAGGCGGCGGTTTCGGGGGACAAACGGTTCTTTCTGGGCACCGACAGTGCGCCGCACACCGACCCCAACAAGCTGCAAGCCTGCGGCTGCGCGGGGATATTCACGGCCACAAACACCATGTCGTGTCTTGCAGAGGTCTTTGATGCCGCCGGTCGTATCCGCAAGATCGAGGACTTCGCCTCTTTGAACGGTCCTTCATTCTATGGCCTGCCGCCCAATGAAGACACGATTACGCTGGTCAAGGGCGATCCGGTCACCTACCCCGCCCGCATCGCGACGCCTGATGGACCGGTGACTGTATTCGACCCCGGATTTGACCTCCATTGGCGGGTCGTTGACGGTTAGGGAAGATGCCTCCGGCGGAGGTATTTTTGAACAAAAGAAGACAAAGGCTGCATGATGATCCCCACTTCGTTTCCAACAAAGGCAGAAATGGCCCGGCTGACCGCCGGCATGTTGATCGAGATAGGCGCGATTGATTTCAATGCGACCGTTCCATTCACACATGCCTCTGGCAAGCAGGCCCCGACATATGTTGATTGCCGCAAGCTGATCTCTTACCCCCGTATCCGCGCCACGCTGATGGATTTTATGGCTGTCTCGGTCATGCGCGAGGCCGGTTTCGAGGCTTTCGACAACATTGCCGGTGGCGAGACTGCGGGCATCCCGTTCAGTGCACTGGTGGCCGAGCGTCTGGCCCTGCCAATGACCTATGTCCGCAAGAAACCCAAAGGCTATGGGCGCAATGCCCGGATCGAGGGTGTGATGACCGACGGACAGCGTGTCTTGCTGGTCGAGGACCTGACGACCGATGGCGGATCAAAGCTGTCTTTTGT
The DNA here is from genome assembly GCA_964351055.1 of uncultured Loktanella sp. Classification (GTDB taxonomy): domain Bacteria; phylum Pseudomonadota; class Alphaproteobacteria; order Rhodobacterales; family Rhodobacteraceae; genus Yoonia. The sequence goes on from CAYGMX010000105.1 coordinate 6,766, forward strand.
CGATGCAATCCGTGAAACAGGCGCCACCTGCAACGCCACGGCGGTGATTTTCTTTTACGGGATCTTTGACGGTGTGGAAAAGACCCTCGCCGACCATGGCGTGCAGTTGATCTATCTGTGCACGTGGTGGGATGTGCTAGCAGAGGCAAAGGCGCGCGGTGCCTATGACGCCGCCACACTTGGCGCGGTCGAATCCTATCTGACCGATCCTGCCAGCTGGAAACCTGCGTAAATACTTATCCACCGTGCTGTGCACAATCCCCGCAGGGAATCATGCGCATCAGGCATATCTGGTGCTGACTTTGCCTTGTGGCACAAATTAAGGTAGTGTGACGGGGTGCGCTTACTTTTCCACAGGTTTATCCCGCCAGCCATCCCCGATCATATCCCGATGGCCATCCGCGCGGGCAGGCTGCTAAGAGGGCGCGGGCGAGATGTGAGGGATGATGATGAACGAAATCGCGGCTTTTAACGCAACGGGGGTCGAACAAGCCTCCTCTGACCAGATGCCCCACTCGATCGAAGCCGAACAGCAGCTTTTGGGCGCGATCCTCACCAATAACGATGTGTTCGACCGCATCGCGTCGATCGTTGGCCCCAAGCATTTCTATGACCCTGTCCATGCCCGTATCTTCGAGACTGCCGCGGCGCGGATCGCAAAGAACGCGCTGGCTAGCCCTGTCACGCTCAAGACCTTTCTGGAGGATGACGAGGGGCTGAAGGAACTGGGCGGTCCCGCCTATCTGGCCCGCCTTGCGGGGGCTGCGATTTCGGCCTTTGCCGCCCGCGACTATGCCCAGATGATCTATGACCTGTCGGTGCGCCGTGCGTTGATTGCAGTCGGGCGCGATATCGCGGATCGCGCCATCAAGGTCGATGTCGATTCCGAACCCAAAGAACAGATCGTCGAGGCCGAACAGGCGCTTTATGCGCTTGCCGAGCAAGGCACCTCTGACCAAGGGTTCCAGAGCTTTCTGCGTGCGGTGACGGATGCCGTCAATGTGGCCAATGCCGCCTATCAGCGCGAGGGTGGACTGGCGGGGGTGTCCACAGGTCTTGTCGATATGGACAAGAAATTGGGTGGTTTGCACAAATCGGACCTGCTGATCCTTGCAGGGCGTCCTTCGATGGGGAAAACCTCGCTGGCGACCAATATCGCCTTCAATATCGCCAAGGCCTATAAAAAGGGCCTGTTGCCGGACGGATCGGAAGGTGCGGTCAATGGTGGTGTTGTCGGGTTCTATTCGCTGGAAATGAGCGCCGAGCAACTCGCCGCGCGGATTTTGTCGGAAGCCTCAGAAGTACCATCGGACCAGATACGGCGTGGCGA
>CAYGMX010000106.1:0-8088 GCA_964351055.1 uncultured Loktanella sp.
GAGTGCATCACCGTTGGCGCTGGCAGCAATATTCAGGAAAACGCGGTGTTGCACACCGATATCGGGTATCCGCTTGTGATCGACGCAGGCTGCACGATCGGCCATAAGGCCATGTTGCACGGTTGCACCATCGGCGAGAACAGCCTGATCGGGATGGGGGCAACGGTGCTGAACGGGGCCGTGATCGGAAAGAATTGCCTGATCGGGGCAGGGGCGCTGATCACCGAAGGTAAGACCATTCCGGACGGATCGCTGGTGATGGGCGCGCCGGGTAAAGTTGTACGCGCGCTTGACGAAGCTGCGATCGCGCGGCTCAGGTTTTCGGCGCAACACTATCAGCAGAATGCTGCACGTTTCCGCAGTGAATTCCGGCCTTTGGGTTAGGTCAGCGGCGCCGAAGCGCCAAGCAGCAGGACGTCGAAATCGACATCCGGTGCGTGGGCCGCGATATCGGCGCGGATCGCGTCGCCTTTGGGAATCCGGTCAGCGAGACTGCGATATCTGCCCTTGAACCCAAGCTCTTGCAGACGCAGCGCGACATCCAGCGCATCGAAGGTGTCGCCAAAGAGCGGAGACAGAATGATATCGGGTTTGAAATCAAGCAGCGTTTCTTCGTTGAGCGCCTCAAAATCGATGAATTGGAAGTCATCCAACGTATTTTTTAGGCGTCCTTCGGCTTTCCAGCGCTTCAGGTTGCCGACGACAAGGATATGATTGGTCAAAGCATTGCCCATGTTGGATTTTTACGCAGTATTCTGGGCAAGTATCTGAAAGACATCATCGTCCTGAACGCTTCAAGTCATCGTGAAGTGCAATCTATGGTTGTGTTTTTCGCGGCTTTCAACCCTCCAAACATAGTGCAGCCAAAATTTTTTTCCTGAGCGTTTTGTCTCTGGGTTTAAGTATGGGTGGGAAAGGCATAATGAATGATCATGAGCCCTGAACAGACTGTTTCTGTCATTGATGCGTTGCCCTTGCCCGTCATGTTGATCGGGCCTGATGAACGGGTGCGCGCTGCGAATGCGGCGGTTGACACGATTCTGGGCCCTGATCTTGTTGGCAAGCACTACATCACTGCCTTGCGCCAGCCCGCCGTGATCGGTGCGATTGCCGAGACTCGCGCATCGGGCGCGCCGCGGCAGGTGCGATTTACAGGGCGGGCAGGGGCGCGTGACACCATCTACCGCGTTGCTGTCGCTGTCGCGGACAACGGAATCCTTCTGACCTTTATCGACCAGACTGCCGCAGAAGAGGCGGGACAGATGCGGCGTGATTTTGTCGCCAATGTCAGCCACGAGTTGCGCACGCCGCTGACGGCGCTTTTGGGGTTCATCGAAACGCTGGGTGGTGCGGCGCGCAATGATGCGGCGGCGCGGGATCGTTTTCTTGACATCATGTCCCATGAGGCCAACCGCATGACGCGGCTGGTCGATGATCTGCTCTCGCTTAGCCGTGTCGAAGATGAAGAACGGGTCAGGCCGCGCGAACAGGTCGATCTGGGTCCTTTGCTGAGTTCGGTCATCAAGGGGTTGGAACCGCAAGCGCAGGATGCAGGTGTGTCGGTTGTGCTGGAAAGCGAGGGCGTCAGTGAAACGGTTCCCGGCGATGCGGGCCAGCTTGTGCAGGTGTTCACCAACCTTGTTGAAAACGGATTGAAGTACGGGGCATCCGGCGGGGTCGTGACGGTGCGGCTTTCTGCGCGCGAAATGCATCAGCGGCTGCGGGGCGATGCGGTCCGTATCAGCATCACCGACACAGGCGACGGGATCGCAGAGCATCACATTGCGCGGCTGACAGAGCGGTTCTATCGGGTCGATAGCCATAGGTCACGGCAAGTCGGGGGCACAGGCTTGGGTCTGGCGATCGTCAAACATATCGTCAACCGCCACCGCGGGCGGCTTTTGATCGAAAGCGAACTCGGGGTCGGCACAACCGTATCGGTTTTTCTGCCCTGCGGTGGTGTGTCATAAAACTTTTACATGATTGTCACAAAAGCGTTGGGCGCGCGGGCTAGACGGACCGCAATGGTGGTGCGGCTCGCGCGCCACCGGTGTTTGACTGACAGGAGTGATTTGATGTCGATCATGAAACTGACCGCGACAACCGCGGCCATTGCCCTAACTGCCACAACCTCTTTTGCACGTGACAACGTGCAAGTTGCTGGGTCTTCTACGGTGCTGCCTTATGCATCCATCGTTGCCGAAGTCTTTGGCGAGAACTTTGACTTTCCAACACCAGTTGTTGAATCAGGCGGCTCTTCTGCCGGTCTCAAGCGTTTCTGCGAAGGCGTTGGTGCCAACACCATCGATATCGCAAACTCGTCCCGCGCGATCCGCCCTGCGGAAATCGAAGTCTGCGCCGCTGCCGGTGTGACCGATATCATCGAAGTGCGTATCGGTTATGACGGCATCGTCTTTGCGTCCGATATCAATGGCAACTCTTTCGAATTCACACCGGAAGACTGGTACAAGGCACTGGCTGCCGAGCACTTTATCGATGGTGCGCTCGTACCAAACACGCTGGAAACATGGGACCAGGTCAACCCTGCTTTCCCTGCCCAGCCGATCCAGGCTTTCATCCCAGGAACAAAGCACGGCACACGTGAAGTGTTCGAAGAGAAAGTGATTCTCGCTGGCTGTGAAGAAGGCGGTTACATGGAAGCCATGCTGGCTGCTGGTGTTGACGAAGACACGGCAGAAGGCAAGTGCATGGCAATCCGCACAGATGGCCGTTCTGTTGACATCGACGGTGACTACACAGAAACACTGGCCCGTATCGACGCTGATACAAACGGCATCGGCGTATTCGGTCTGTCGTTCTACGAAAACAACACAGACAAGCTGCAGGTTGCCACAATGGGCGGCGTTGTCCCGACAACCGAAAGCATTGCGGCTGGTGAATATCCGGTATCGCGTCCGCTGTATTTCTACATCAAAGCGGCACACATCGGTGTCATCCCCGGCTTGAAAGAGTACGCAGAGTTCTTCGTATCTGACGAGATCGCAGGCCCTGATGGCCCATTGGCCGAATACGGTCTGGTTTCCGATCCAGAACTGACAAAGGTTCAGGAAACTGTTGCGAACGAAATGGTTATGGGCAGCGGCACATAATCCGATCGATCACTGCGGGGGCGTCGTAGGGCGCCCCCCATACCTGTTCTGGCACTGGAAAATATCCCATGCAATCCCTGACGACCCCGCTTTTATTCATCTTTGCGCTGGCCGTCATTGGCTACTTTCTGGCAAAATCCCGCGCCATGCAGGTGGCAGGGGGCGATATTCGTGGCCTCGTGTCGTTGCCCAGGCAACATGCGTTGAACACGGTCCTTGCGACCATCGTACCGCCAGCTGCTGCGGTGTTGCTTTTTGCGCTCTACGGCCGTCTGGCAGATACCGGCCCATCGTGGCTTTTTACATTTGTGGTCCTTGGCTTGGGTCTGACGGGCTTTGCCCTGTCCCTGATCGGGATCAAGACGGAAACGCGCGCCCGTATCTTTGCCGAACGCTGGATACTTGGGCTTTTGATTTTTGCATCTTCCATCGCCATCATGACGACTGTTGGCATCGTCTTTTCGATGCTGTTCGAGACATTCAATTTCTTCGGCCAATATGATTGGCGAGACTTCTTCTTTTCGCTCACGTGGTCGCCGAACTTTCGCGGTGATTCCGAACTGGGGATAATCCCGCTGCTTTGGGGTACGCTTTACGTGAGCTTTATCGCACTCGTCTTTGCTGTACCGGTCGGGTTGTTCGCTGCGATCTATTTGTCCGAATATGCCAGCCCGCGCATGCGGTCCATCGCCAAGCCTGCAATCGAGGTTCTGGCCGGGATTCCAACAATCGTTTACGGTCTGTTTGCGCTGATCACTGTCGGCCCATTGCTGCGGGACTATTTTGCCGAACCTATGGGTTTGGGGCAAAGCGCGTCATCGGTGATGACGGCGGGCCTTGTCATGGGGATCATGCTGATCCCCTTTGTCAGCTCGCTGTCGGACGACATCATCAATGCCGTGCCACAAGCGATGCGTGATGGATCATTGGGTCTTGGCGCCACACCTTCGGAAACGATCCGTCAGGTTGTCATTCCCGCCGCTTTGCCCGGGATCGTTGGCGCGATCCTGCTTGCCGCCTCCCGCGCCATCGGTGAGACGATGATTGTTGTGCTGGGGGCAGGGGCTGCGGCGCGGTTATCGCTCAACCCCTTCGAAGCGATGACAACCGTCACCGTCAAGATCGTCAGCCAGTTGACCGGCGATACGGATTTTGCGAGCCCCGAGACGCTTGTGGCCTTTGCCCTTGGTCTGACGCTCTTTGTTATCACCCTCGGTCTGAATGTCTTTGCGCTCTATATTGTGCGCAAATATCGGGAGCAGTACGAATGAAAAACTCCCTTCTTGTCACGGATGCCCGCACCAAAAAGCGCAACGCCAAAGAAGCGCGTTTCAAAGCCTATGGGCTGGGTGCGATCATTTTGGCAATGCTGGCCTTGCTGGTCTTGCTATCCTCGGTGCTGGGCAATGGTCTGAGCGCGTTCAACCAGACCTTCATCACATTGCAGGTCACATTACCTGAGGACAAGCTTGATAAGGAAGGCAACCGCGATCCTGCCGAAATGGCAAAGGTCACGACCATCGGGTATAATCCGATCCTGCGCGATGCCTTGATTGATGCGATTGCGGCCGAAGGGCTGACCACGGATATGTCGAACAGTGACATCAGCGACATGATTTCCAAGGAAGCCTCTGCCACCGTGCGCAGCCGTGTCTTGGCCAACCCCGATCTGGTCGGGCAGACGGTGTCGTTCGATGTGCTGGCAGCAGGCCGGATCGACGGCTATTTCAAGGGCGACGTGACGATGGAAAGTGCCGCATTGGATGGCAATACATCTCCCGAAGCCCTCAGGCTAGCACAAGCGCTTGCCGATGCCGGTGTCATCGAAACAAAGTTCAACTGGAATTTCTTTATCTGGCCAGATGCGTCCGTCCAGCGCCCCGAAGCTGCGGGTCTTGGCGTGGCTATTCTGGGGTCCGCCTACATGATGCTTGTGGTGTTGGTTCTGGCCTTGCCGATTGGAGTGGCCTCGTCGATCTATCTGGAAGAATTTGCGCCCAAAAACCGCTGGACCGACATCATCGAGGTCAACATCTCGAACCTCGCGGCTGTGCCCTCGATTGTCTATGGTATCCTTGGTCTAGCGATCTTTATCAACTTTATGGAATTCAACCAATCCTCGCCCTTGGTGGGTGGTCTGGTCCTGACGCTAATGACCCTGCCGACGATCATTATCTCCACTCGTGCGGCGTTGAAATCAGTGCCGCCGTCGATCCGTGATGCCGCATTGGGTGTCGGCGCCTCCAAGATGCAATCGGTATTTCACCATGTTCTGCCCTTGGCAGCACCCGGCATTCTGACCGGTACAATCATCGGACTGGCGCAGGCGCTTGGCGAAACCGCGCCATTGCTTCTGATCGGCATGGTCGCCTTCGTGCGCGAGTATCCGGCGGCCTATTCGCCAGAGGCAGGCCTGTTCGGCGAAGCCTCGACCGCTTTGCCGGTACAGGTCTACAACTGGACGCAACGCTCTGATCCGGCTTTCGTGGAACGGGCTTCGGGCGCAATCATTACATTGCTGGTGTTTTTGTTTATCATGAATGCGGTCGCGATCTATTTGCGCCGCCGCTTTGAACGGCGCTGGTAGGAGACAGGAAAAAATGGAAGATATGATTCACATGGACCGCGCAATGAGTACACAGCAGGACATCAAGATATCTGCCAAGAATGTGCAGGTCTATTATGGCGACACACATGCCATCAAGGATGTGAGTGTCGAGATCGACGACAAGACGGTCACCGCCTTTATTGGTCCGTCCGGGTGCGGCAAATCCACGTTTCTGCGCTGCATCAACCGGATGAACGATACGATTGATATCGCGCGCGTGACCGGCGATATCCGGATCGATAACGAAGATATCTATGACCCCAAAGTTGATCCGGTACAATTGCGCGCCAAGGTCGGTATGGTCTTTCAAAAGCCAAACCCGTTTCCCAAGTCGATCTATGACAACGTGGCCTATGGCCCAAAAATCCACGGGCTGGCCCGCAACAAGGCCGATCTGGACGAGATCGTCGAAAAATCGTTGCGCAAGGCCGCCCTTTGGAACGAAGCCAAAGATCGCCTTGATGCACCCGGCACCGGACTTTCAGGTGGTCAGCAGCAGCGGCTGTGCATTGCGCGCGCCATTGCGACCGCGCCCGAGGTCTTGTTGATGGACGAGCCTTGCTCGGCTCTTGATCCGATTGCGACTGCACAGGTGGAAGAACTGATCGACGAATTGCGCCAAAGCTTTTCAGTGGTGATCGTGACCCACTCCATGCAGCAGGCCGCGCGTGTCAGCCAAAAGACGGCCTTTTTCCACTTGGGCAACCTTGTGGAATACGACGACACCGACAAGATTTTTACCAACCCGCAGGACCCGCGCACGGAAAGCTATATTTCCGGCCGGATCGGGTAAGGAGCAGTGAACATGAACGAACATATTTCGTCGGCCTATGACCGCGATCTTGAGGGCATTACCACGCTCATCATCAAGATGGGCGGTCTTGTCGAAGATGCGATCCTGAAGGCGGCAAAATCGCTTGGCGATCGTGACGTGGAATTGGCCGACGAGGTTCGCGACGGTGACAAGGTCATTGATGCACTGGAAATCCAGATCAACGAAGAGGCCGCGCGGACGATTGCCTTGCGGGCGCCGGTCTCAAAGGATTTGCGTTCGGTGCTGACAGTCTTGCGGCTGGCCGCATCACTGGAGCGGATCGGCGATTACGCCAAGAATATCGCCAAGCGCACGCGCGTTCTGGTTGATATGAACCCTGTGAACGGGTCGGATGCCGCGCTGCGCCGGATGGCGCGCGAAGTGGAACAGATGCTGCGGGATACGCTTGACGCCTATGTGCGTGGCGATGCCGATCTGGCCGAGGATGTGCGCCAGCGCGATCAGGAAGTCGATCAGATGTATAATGCGCTGTTCCGCGAATTCCTGACCTTCATGATGGAAGACCCGCGCAATATCACGGCCTGTATGCACCTGCATTTCATGGCCAAGAACATCGAACGCATGGGTGATTTGACCACCAATATGGCCGAGCAGGTTATCTATCTTGTGACAGGTGACATGCCCGACGAGGCCCGCCCGAAGGGTGACAAGACCGCCTATGTGGCCGATCCGAGCTAAGACCGATGGCACCACAACCGCATGTTCTGATAGTCGAAGACGAGGCTGCACAGCGCGAGGTTCTCGCCTATAACCTTGAGGCCGAAGGGTTTCGCGTGACCCGTGCCGAAAACGGTGACGAGGGCCTGTTGTGCGTGGATGAAGACACGCCCGACGTCATCGTGCTGGACTGGATGATGCCCAATCTGTCGGGGATCGAGGTTTGCCGCAGGCTCAAGATGAAGCCCGAGACACGGGGTATTCCTGTGATCATGCTGTCGGCCCGCTCCGAGGAAGTGGACAAAGTCCGCGGGCTGGAAACCGGCGCAGATGACTATGTGGTCAAACCCTATTCGGTGTCAGAGTTGATGGCGCGCGTGCGGACTCAGTTGCGTCGCGTGCGTCCGGCCACGGTCGGGCAGATCCTGACTTATGAAGATATCGTGCTGGATGCCGAGACCTACCGCGTGACGCGTAATGATAGTCCGCTCAAGCTGGGACCGACAGAGTTTCGTCTGCTGACCACGCTGATGGAAAAACCCGGTCGGGTCTGGTCGCGTGATATGCTGCTGGACCGCGTCTGGGGGCGCGACATCTATGTGGATACCCGCACCGTTGATGTTCATGTTGGGCGCTTGCGCAAGGTCCTGACACAGGATGGGGGCACTGATCCGGTGCGTACGGTCCGCGGTGCGGGCTACGCCTTGGGCTAATTGGTCTAGCTGCCCCAAGGGCCATGATGCCCTTCGCCGCCATCCATCCGCGCAAACCCGTGCGCACCAAAGAAATCACGTTGCCCTTGGATCATGTTTGCTGTGCCGCGTGCGGTGCGCATCGCATCGAAATAGGCCAGTCCGGATGACAAAGCTGGCAGGGCC
>CAYGMX010000107.1:0-8038 GCA_964351055.1 uncultured Loktanella sp.
CCCACGAATGACCAAGGAAGTCTTAACCGAAGCGACGTTGTCGGCGCTGGTCAGTTCTTCGGTCAGGAAGCGCTGAAAAGTGCGCAGGTCGGGTGCCACGCATTTGAGGATGAAATCAACCTCGCCATTGAGCATGTGACACTCGCGGACCAGCGACCAGCCTTTGCAGCGGTTTTCAAAAGCTGTCAGGTCCACCTCGGCCTGACTGACCAGACCGACCATGGCAAAAACCTGAACCTCAAAGCCCAGTTCGCGCGGATCGACGACCGCATGATAGCCCAGAATGTAGCCCTGTTCCTCCAGCGTGCGCACGCGACGCAGGCAGGGCGGGGCAGAGATTCCGACCCGTTTGGCAAGCTCCACGTTGGTCATGCGACCGTCCGCCTGAAGCTCTGCGAGAATCATGCGGTCGATTTCATCAAGTTTGGTGCCCGGCATTGGATTTTCCCTGTTATTTTGCGAATTGTACGCCCAAGAGCCCACCTGCGCAACAATCTTTCAACCTTCCGCAAGAAAAGAACATCGTAAAGGTCGGTGGGTTGGTCTTTCATCATTCCCCCGCCGCAGGTATATCAAGGATCAAAGATATAAAGAGGCTGACATGACCGAAACACGCCACTCCAAAGTCCTGATCATCGGGTCCGGCCCTGCGGGCTATACCGCCGGCATCTATGCCGCGCGCGCCATGCTGGAACCTGTGCTTGTCCAAGGGATCGAACCGGGCGGGCAGTTGACGACAACGACCGAGGTGGAAAACTGGCCCGGCGATACCGAAGTGCAAGGCCCCGACCTGATGATCCGGATGGAAGCACATGCCCGCGCAATGGGGTGCGATATCGTGGGGGATATCATCACCGCACTGGACCTTCAAAATCGGCCCTTCACGGCAAAATCGGACAGCGGCACAGTCTATACAGCTGATGCGGTCATCCTGTGCACAGGTGCACGGGCCAAATGGCTGGGGCTGCCTTCGGAGGAAAAGTTCAAGGGTTTCGGGGTGAGTGCTTGTGCCACCTGCGACGGCTTCTTTTATCGCGGGCAGGAAATTGTCGTGGTCGGTGGTGGCAATACAGCGGTCGAAGAGGCGCTGTTCCTGACCAACTTCGCCTCCAAGGTGACGCTGGTCCATCGCCGTGACGAACTGCGCGCCGAAAAGATCCTGCAGAACCGCCTGATGAACAACCCCAAGATCGAGACACTCTGGTTTCACGAGATCGAAGAGGTCTATGGTGCTGACAGCCCCTTGGGTGTCGAAGGGGTGCGGGTCAAGCATACCAAGACCGGAGCAGTGACGGATTTGCCCGCCAAAGGCGTTTTTGTGGCCATCGGCCATGCCCCTGCCAGCGAGTTGGTCAAGGATCAACTGGAGACCCACAACGGTGGTTATGTCAAAGTGGCACCGGGGACCACCAAGACCGCTATCCCCGGTGTGTTTGCGGCAGGCGATCTGACGGACCATGTTTATCGCCAAGCTGTGACAAGTGCGGGGATGGGTTGCATGGCAGCGCTGGATGCAGAGAAGTTTCTGGCCGAATTGGAAGACACCCACGCCATCAAGGCCGCAGAATAGACCAAAACCCGCCGCAACGGCCAATTCCGCCACGGATATTCTACCCGAGCGAAGCTTGTGGGGACGCAGGTTCTTTTTGACTTGGGTTGCTGGACAATCGGTGCTTTGGGGGTCTATCTCACCGGCAACTGAAATCCATAAAGTGTTTGATATGCCTATGCCCCAGGACCTTGCGCCGATCCCCGAACTTTATGTCTCTTACGACAGTGGGCAGAAGCTGAAAATGGAGGCGGCAGAGCTGCAAAGCCATGATCTGACACCGCGCCAGATTTGCGATCTGGAACTGCTGATGAACGGCGGGTTCAACCCGCTCAAAGGATTCCTGTCCGAGGCGGACTATACCAGTGTTGTCGATCACATGCGGCTGGCCGACGGTGCGCTGTGGCCGATGCCGATCACGCTGGATGTATCCGAAGGATTTGCTGAGAAAGTGGCACTGGGTCAGGATATCGCATTGCGCGACCAAGAGGGCGTGATCCTTGCGACAATGACAGTGACCGACAAGTGGGCACCGGATAAGACGCATGAGGCCGAAATGGTTTATGGCGCCGATGATCTGGCGCATCCGGCGGTGAACTACCTGCACAATACGGCTGGCAAGGTCTATCTGGGCGGTCCGGTCACAGGCATTCAGCAACCTGTACATTATGATTTTCGCGGGCGGCGCGACACGCCCAACGAATTGCGCGCCTATTTCCGCAAACTGGGCTGGCGCAAGGTCGTTGCCTTCCAAACCCGCAACCCGCTGCACCGCGCCCATCAGGAACTGACCTTCCGCGCGGCAAAGGAAGCACAGGCCAACCTGCTGATCCACCCTGTCGTGGGGATGACCAAACCGGGCGATATCGACCACTTCACCCGTGTGCGCTGCTACGAGGCCGTGCTGGATCAATACCCGTCGGCCACCACGACGATGTCGCTGCTGAACCTTGCCATGCGCATGGCTGGCCCGCGCGAGGCGGTCTGGCACGGGCTGATCCGCAAGAACCACGGCTGCACCCATTTCATCGTGGGCCGTGACCATGCCGGACCGGGCAAGAATTCCGCCGGTCAGGATTTCTATGGACCCTATGACGCGCAAGACCTGTTCCGCACGCATCAGGCGGAAATGGGCATCGAGATGGTCGACTTCAAACAGATGGTCTATGTGCAGGACCGCGCGCAATACGAACCCGCCGACGAGATATTGGACAAGGATAACGTCACGATCCTTGATATTTCGGGCACGGAACTGCGCCGCCGTCTGGCCGAAGGGCTGGAAATTCCGGAATGGTTTTCGTTCCCTCAGGTGGTCGAGGAGTTGCGAAAAAGCAGACCGGCCCGCGCCAAACAAGGGTTTACCGTGTTTTTCACCGGCTTTTCTGGGTCGGGCAAATCGACTGTCGCCAATGCCTTGATGGTCAAGCTGATGGAAATGGGCGGTCGTCCTGTGACCCTGCTGGATGGTGATATCGTGCGCAAGAACCTGTCGTCCGAATTGGGGTTCAGCAAGGAACACCGCGATCTGAACATCCGCCGGATCGGCTATGTCGCCTCAGAGATCACAAAGAATGGCGGGATCGCCATTTGCGCGCCCATTGCGCCCTATGCCACGACACGGCGCGCGGTTCGCGAGGATGTTGAACAATTCGGCGCGTTCATCGAGGTGCATGTGGCAACGTCGATCGAAGAATGCGAACGACGGGACCGCAAGGGGCTTTACAAGCTGGCGCGCGCTGGAAAGATCAAGGAGTTCACGGGGATTTCTGACCCCTATGATGTGCCAGAGAACCCGGAGTTGCGGCTGGAAACGGAAAGCGTTCCTGTCGACAACTGCGCGCATCAGGTGATCTTGAAGCTGGAAAGTCTGGGCTTGATCAAAGGGTAGGGTGGATCAGGATCCACCCTACCTGACCTATTGCACCGTGACCGGCCGCATGTCGTTTTCGCGGGCCAGATGAAACGCGAGCTTGCGATTGGCGACAAGCGCAAGCTGCTCGCCTGCGGCGTTGTGCACGGCAAAGACTTCCTCCAGATCGCCCACCTGCGCACGCAGGTCAGCCGGTAGGTCGGCTGCCAGAATGGGCTTTACATAAACGATGTCCTGCCCGATTTTTTCGAAATCGAATGTCGTATTCATTGTCTACCCTTTCTTGATTTTGATCGTTTGAACGATCCGTTCGGGAACAGCCCTTGTAAGATCGACGTGCAAAAGCCCGTTTTCCATTACAGCCTCACCGACATCGACACCGTCAGCCAAGACGAACGACCGCTGGAATTGTCGCGCCGCGATCCCGCGATGCAAGAATATCCGGCCTTCGCTGTCGTCTGACTGGCGTCCGCGGATCACCAGCGAACTGTCCTCCACTGTAATGGCAAGGTTCTCTTCGGCAAAGCCCGCGACTGCCAAAGTGATGCGATAGGAGTTTTCCGAGGTTTGCTCGATATTATAGGGGGGGTAGCCATCATTGCCGCTTTTCGCGGTCCGCTCGACCAGCCGTTCAAGCTGTTCGAACCCCAAAAGGAACGGGTGGGTTCCCAAAGCCAATTTTGTCATAAGACAGGTCCTTCTTTAAGCGACTGTCAGGTGATGGCCCCGATTGCGGCGACCGTTGTCAAAAATATGGGGGTGCAGGCCCGATTGATCAAGAGGAAGTATTGGCATCTTGCACAGGAAACGCAGTAGAGTAATCCCGTAAGACACCATCCGGATGCCCCGCAAATGAATTCCTCTGCCAAAATGGAACAGCTTGAAGTTCTGCGCGTCAAACTGGCCGTTCTCAAGCGCGAGCATCGTGATCTGGACGAGGCTATCGACGCACTGCAACTGCGCGGATCGTCGGATATGTTGACGATCAAGCGGCTGAAAAAGCAAAAGCTTTACCTCAAAGACCAGATCGCCCTTCTCGAGGATCGGATTCTGCCCGATATTATCGCCTGACGGGCGTTGCAGCGGACAGCACCTTGGCTATAGTGCGGCTTCTTTGCCTCGGAGAGTCCCCGTCATGACCAAACCACTTGTCGGCATCATCATGGGCAGCCAGTCGGACTGGCCCACAATGCGCGAAGCGGCCGATGTGCTGGATGCTCTGGCTGTGCCCTATGAATCCAAGATCGTGTCAGCCCACCGCACGCCGGACCGGTTGTGGGACTATGGCAAGACTGCCGTGGATCGTGGCTTGCAGGTGATTATCGCAGGGGCCGGTGGCGCGGCCCATCTGCCCGGCATGATGGCGTCAAAGACCCGCGTGCCGGTGATCGGTGTGCCTGTGCAGACAAATGCCCTGTCCGGGGTCGACAGCCTCTATTCGATCCTGCAGATGCCGCGCGGCTATCCGGTCGCGACGATGGCGATCGGGGCGGCAGGGGCGAAAAATGGCGGCTTGCTGGCTGCTGGAATTCTGGCGCTGCAAGATCCTGCATTGGCGACCCGGCTGGATCAATGGCGCAGCGACTTGAGCGCTTCGATCCCTGACGAGCCTCGCGATGACTAGGCCACCACCCCAAGCACTGCCCGAACCACTGCCGGTCGGGGCGACCATCGGCATCTTGGGCGGTGGCCAGTTGGGCCGTATGCTGGCTGTGGCTGCTGCAAGGCTCGGCCTCAAGACACATATCTTCGAACCTGGTGCCGGTGCACCTGCCGGCGATGTGGCCCATCAGGTCACGACAGCAAGCTATACCGATGAGGGCGCACTGGCGGCTTTCGGCAAGGCCGTCGATGTGATCACCTATGAATTCGAGAACATTCCGACAAGCGCGCTTGACCTGCTGGAAAAACTGGCCCCGATCCATCCCGGTCGGCAGGCCTTGGCCACCAGTCAGGACCGGCTGACCGAAAAGACATTCCTGCAGGACCTGGGCCTGCAAACCGCACCCTTTGCCAATGTTGCTGACGCGGCAGACCTTGCCGCGGCACTGCAATTGATCGGGACCCCCGCAATTCTCAAGACGCGGCGCTTGGGTTATGACGGGAAAGGGCAGGCGCGGATCATGACACCCGCGGATGCGGATCAGGCTCTTGCCGATATGGCAGGTTCGCCCGCGATCCTTGAGGGTTTTATTGACTTTACCCATGAAGTCTCCGTTATCGGGGCGCGGTCGCCGAATGGGGCAGTCGCCTGCTATGATCCGGGTGAAAACGTCCACGAGGCGGGCATCCTGCGCACAACGACCGTACCGGCGAGACTCAGCCCCGGACAGCGCACGGACGCTGTCTTGATCGCGGCGCGCGTCCTGAACGCACTGGACTATGTCGGGGTAATGGGGGTCGAGCTTTTTGTGACACCGCAGGGCCTAATCGTGAACGAGATCGCACCGCGCGTTCATAATTCGGGGCATTGGACGCAAAACGGCTGCACGATCTGCCAGTTCGAACAACATATCAGGGCTGTTGCAGGCTGGCCCTTGGGTGATGGATCGCGGCATGCCGATGTGGTTATGGAAAACCTGATCGGCCATGACATGGACCGCGTGCCCGATCTCGCCAAGACGAATGCGGCGATCCATCTTTATGGCAAGGCCGACGTGAAAGCAGGCCGCAAGATGGGCCATGTCAACCGGATCATCGGACCCGCGCAGTAGGGCGGTACTTTCGTTTCTTTTGTTCCCAAATACCTCCGCCGGAGGCATCCTGTTCTTGCAAAGAACAGGACCGGTCAGTCGGTCCCGAAGATAATGCCCGTCAGGCTCAGGCTGCGGTCAAAGCGGCCGTCCCTGAGAAAGGCCAGCACTTCCTCGATCACGAGCGGGTTGTTCATCATGAACGTATGGGTGACCGGTAAAACCAGATGGTCGCTCATTTCTGGCAGGCGCGTTGATGCGACAGAAACCTTGCCGTCGTCGGGCCCTTCGATCAGTGCGGAATAAACAGGATTGAGGGTGCGGTTGCCCGCGATGATCCCGATCTCGTAAGGCAGGCGATCCAGCGAGTTGGGCAAGCTGTCCGCTTCGGTGCCCAGTTGCAGACCGGCAGGGCCGTTCACCCATTGAAACGGTTCGAAATCACCAAAGATATCAACCAGCTCTGACCCCCCGTTCGGTGGCCCCAGCATCACCACCCGCCCCATTTGCTGCGGGCGGTTGTTGGTCAGCCAAGCACGCACCAGAATGCCGCCCATCGAATGGGTTACAAAATGGACGCGCGCATCACCGCAAGCAGCCACATCCTCGGGAAGGGTTTCATTCACCAGTGTCTGGATATCCGCACTGGTCGAGGGGTAGCCACGGTTGATGACCTTATATCCCGCGTCCTCAAGGACCAGTTGCAGTGGTGTGAAAGATATCTCGGTGCGCGCCAGCCCATGCAGCATCACGACACACTCTTGTGCCAATGCAGTACTGGAGGTGAAAATACCAAAGAGGGCGGCCAAAATGACTTTCATGCGATATAGTTAACATGCGCGAGGGTTCACAAAACCCCTGATGCAAAGAAACCTAGCGTCTTGCAGTCAAAGAAATGGCGATACCACCCAGAACCAGCCCGCCCGCGACCACCAACCGCAGTGTGAGCGCCTCGTCAAGGAGGGCAACGCCCGCCGCCACTGCGATCACGGGCACGCTCAACTGGGCGATCCCTGCGATGGTTGTCGGCAAGGATGGCAAGGCGCGGTACCACAGCGCATAGCCAAGCCCCGATGTCACCGCACCGGCGATTGTCGCGGTCACGACCCCTGCCAATGGCATCTGGCCTATCCCCGCCCAAAGCATCGCGGCCATCACCAGCGGCAGGCACAGCATGAAATTGCTGGCGGTGGCCCCCAGCGGGTCAGCCTCGGACCGTCCCAACAAGGTATAGACCGCCCAGCTTGCGCCAGCGGCTGCCATGGCGAGGGCCCCACCTGCCGGCACCGCCGCATCGCCGGAGGGCCAGAGCAGCACACCAAGCCCTGCCAGTGCGACCCCCGCGCCGATCCAGCGTAAAAGCGGTGTCTGGGTGCGCGTGATGACGGCCCACCCGAAAATGACAATCTGCAAGACGCCGAAAAGGATCAGCGCACCCAGCCCCGCATCAAGGCTAAGATAGGCCAGCGAAAACCCGATCATATAGATCGCAAGGGCCGCAGCACCTGCCAGTCGCTTGGTGGAAAAAATCACAGGCGACGGGGTTTTGCGTAACGCGATCAAAAGCCAAAGCATACCGGCACCTGCAGCTGTCCGGACTGTTGCGAAATCCAGAGGGTCCATGCCTTGCATTGCAACCCCGATCCGGTTCAGGACCGAATTAGCGGCAAAGGCACACATGATGAGTGCGACAAGGCCAAAAAGCCTCATAACATTGGCCTAGAGTGCGTTTCCTGCCCATCAGCTACGCTGGTCGGCAATGCGCGCCGTGGGCTATAGCGACCCCGTGCGAAAAAGCCCAACTGTTTCATGACACGTCCACCCTTGCGTTGCGGCAAGTTGATACCGGATACGGGCAAAAGAAAAGGGCGGCCCCGGCAGGAACCGCCGTTGTTTGTGTGTCGGCAAGTGGGGCGCTGGTCTGTG
>CAYGMX010000108.1:0-6376 GCA_964351055.1 uncultured Loktanella sp.
GGTCGCCTCCGGTCACCATCTGACCCGTCTTGATGCCGCAGGCCGGATGCAGGTCACCGACGAACTGATCCTTGCGTGGTTGGCCCGCCCCGAAATCCTGCCCCCACCAGAGGCTTGCGCGGCAGAGCGTGCCCTGCATGCCCGTCTGATGGCACAGCCCCGCGCGGCTGTGACGGTCTTGGAACGTGCAAATATGAAAGACCCCGACGCCCGCGAAAATTGGGAATTTCTGCTGACGTTGCGCGACACGCTGATCGCTGCAGGGTCGATCGAAGATGGTTATCTGGACCTTGTGCGCCGCCGCGTCCGCCTGCCGCATCTGTTCTATGACCAGTTGGTCCAGCTTATTCTGCGCAACGTGCTTGAAGGCTGCGAAGACGTCCACACCCTGCGGGCTGCAGAGATGTTTTTCCGCCCCCAGCGTGCCTATCTGCATGATGGCGGGTTGATGCTTGCCGATGATGAACTGGTGACCGAGCTTGAAGGCCAAATGCACAGCAACCCTTTGTTTGCGATGATGGATGGCGGGGTCGAGGCGCTGGATGTCTTGAACGCTGCCAATGCCTGGACTTACTGGAGCAGATCAGACGCACACACGATGGTGCTGGCTTTCGGGGCCGATCCTTTGGCGCGTGCGGGTTTTGCCAATGCAGTTGCGCGCTTCATTAGCCATCTTTTGGGCAAATCTGTCAGTGTCACCCCGATGAAGGCGGCCGATGATGTTGATTTGCGCTGGTTCGTCGGCCTGGATGAGGCGGGTACGAAGGTTGGCAATGCGCTGTGGAATGGTGACGCGCCAGAGCCGTCGCTGGTCGGGCTTTTCGCGCTGACCTTTGATAGGCCGGATGGCGTTCTGCCGCAGATCGGCACGCAGCCGATATTCTTGTTGATCGGTCTGGACGGCAGCAATGTCATTCGGTTCAAGCCGCAAAACCTTGTGACCGGATTGCCGTTGGCCAGTGATGCAGACGCGTTTCCTGTTGTGATGGGGAGCGCCTGATGCCGCGTGAAGTTGTTCGTGTCGCTGTTCTGGGTGTCTCGCATCCGCCCGCAAATAAATGGGCCAAGCGTATTGTCCGGCCTGCGGCTATCATGGCCGATATTCCCGCACTTGAATGCGGCGCGCTGATGGCAGAAAAAGCCGAGGTCCGGACGTACTACATGGGTGATCACGGCGTTGTCCTTCATTCTGGTGAGACCGCGCATTACATTGACAATCTGCGTGCCGCCCAGCCATCGCTTTGGGTGTCATGTGATGCGGATGAGGTGCGGCTTGTGACAGCCGATCCCTATGAGGGCGAGGCGATGGCCAGCGACCCGGAGCGTCTGGTCGAGGCCCTTGCCATGCCGCAGGCGTTCGCGGAACGGATCGCGGCCTTTATCGCGGCCCATCATGTCCACGAAGAGTTCCACAAGCGCAAGCGGACACCTGCAACAACGGAACATGACCCGCGCGCGCCCCGCATCCTGACGCCCCGTAACAAATGGGTCGAAACACGCGGCAAATCGGCTTTACCGCCGAAAGGTGCAACATGAGCGAACCTGAAGGTGGCAGATTGAGCGGCTGGTCGCGCCGCAAGCTTGAGGCGAAGCGCGAAGAAAAGGCTGCGGCGCAGACGCCCGAAGTGCCTGATGCAAAGGAGGCCCCCGAAGCCATCGCACCGGAGCCTTTCGACGCGGAAATCATCGCGGCCCTGCCTTCGCTGGACGAGATCAAGGCAGGGTTTGACATGGCCCCTTTCCTTGCCAAAGGCGTGCCAACGCAACTGAAAAACGCCGCACTGCGTAAACTTTGGCAAGCCAGCCCAGCAGTGCGCGACTATATTGATCCGGCGGTTGATTACGCATGGGATTGGAACGCGCCCGGCGGCGTCCCCGGTGGCGGTGGGGTCTTGTCTGAGGAAAGTGTCGTCAAGATGGTAAAGGACATCATCGGGACAAAATCCGATGACGCGCAAAAGGCGGTTGTCGCAGATGATCCGCTGGCTGATCCCGACCAGCTTGACGCTCCCGAGGCGCCTGATGCACCAGATGCCGAACCTGTTTCGGTCCGTCTACCGGACAGGCAGCGCCCCGCAGAGGCGCCACCAGAAGCAGAAGACAATGCGCGCAAATCAGACCAATCTGCCCTTGCGCCCAAGCGCAGACACGGAAGCGCCACGCCCGAATAGCTGCGTCATTTGAGCGCGCCGGATTCAATACAAATCATTGCCAGATCACAAGAAGTGTGGAATCATTCATCATTGCGGCGCCCATCTGCCGCAGATTGCATCAGACAGGAAACCAATGTCCAAAGCCAGCACGGCCCAGGCCGAGCCAGCCAGATCGGATTACGATGTGCTCCGCGCCCAGCAATGGACACTGATCGCATCTTTGTTAGTTGCGCCGCCTGATCGTGAAAAGCTGGGGTTGCTCGCCAATTTGACCGGCGATGATACGGCCCTTGGGCAGGCTTATGGTGTTCTTGCCCAGACCGCAGCAGAGGCTGACGCAGACGATGTCGCGCGCGAGTTTTTCGAACTTTTCGTGGGCGTCGGGCGCGGAGAGCTTCTGCCCTATGCGTCGTTCTATATTACCGGTTTTCTTAATGAGCGTCCTTTGGCAGACCTGCGGCGGGACCTCCAAATGATGGGTGTGACGCGCTCCGAGGGCCGGTTTGAGCCCGAGGACCATATCGCAAGCCTTGCTGAAGTCATGGCGGGCCTCGCGATGGGCGAGTTCGACGCGCGCGTTCTGGGATGTGGCGCTGCCGGGGAGGCGGGATTTTTCGCGCGGCATCTGCAACCTTGGGCGGCCCAGTTCTTTGATGATCTGGCAGTTGCGCCAAGCGCGCGGTTTTACCGTGCCGTGGCCGAAGTTGGCCGGATCTTTACGGATATCGAAATTCGCGCGTTTGCCTTGGAAGCAAATGCGCATCGCGCCTCGGGGGCAAGCGTTCAGAGGCTTTAGACACGGGTTCCCCGCTGGCGCAAAGCCCCGGGAGGATCAAACGACACAAAAGGGAGGATGACATGGCTGATAGCATCAAAAAAGAAAAAGGCATCGGACGGCGCGGGTTCTTTGGTGCCGTTGCGGCGGCGGCCACGACCAGTGTGGTCGCAGGTGGCGCACGTCCCGCCTTTGCAGAAGAAGTCGGCGATGAACGGACCAAGGCACGGTATCAGGAAACCGAGCACGTGCAGGCGTTCTACCGGACCAACCGCTATTACAATAAGGGGGCATAGATCATGCTGGTCAAACGCAGATCATCTGATGCGAGCCGTGGTGGACTCGCGGCTTTTGCGAAGAACGTATCGGCCAAGCCGATTGATCGCCGCAGCTTTCTAAGAACGTCCGGTCTTGCTGTCGGTGGCCTTGCCGCACTTGGCGCCGTTGGAGCCACGACCGTGCGCCGTGCCGAAGCAGGCATGACCGACTTCAGCCAACCTGTCGAAATCAAGACTAACATCTGCACCCATTGTTCTGTGGGTTGTACGGTAAAGGCCGAAGTCCAGAATGGTGTCTGGGTTGGACAGGAACCTGCTTGGGATAGCCCGATCAACCGTGGCACACACTGCGCCAAAGGTGCTTCTGTGCGCGAGCTGGTCCATGGTGACCGCCGCCTGAAGTACCCGATGAAAAAGGAAAACGGCGAATGGGTCCGTATTTCCTGGGATCAGGCGATCGACGAAATCGGCGACAAGATGCTGGCTATCCGCGAAAAGAGCGGTGCAGACAGTGCCTATCTGTTGGGGTCTGCCAAGTTCTCGAACGAAGGGGCATATCTGTTCCGTAAGTTCGCGGCGTTCTGGGGTACAAATAACGTCGATCACCAAGCGCGTATTTGTCACTCGACCACGGTTGCAGGTGTCGCGAACACCTGGGGCTATGGCGCGATGACCAATAGCTATAACGACATCCGCAACTCCAAGACCATCATCTTTATGGGCTCGAACGCGGCCGAGGCGCACCCTGTTTCCCTGCAGCACATCCTGACAGGCAAAGAAACAAACCGCGCAAATGTCATCGTCATTGACCCGCGTTTCACCCGCACAGCGGCCCATGCGACGGATTACATCCGTATGCGTCCCGGCACGGATATCGCGATTATCTGGGGGATCATGTGGCATATCTTTGAAAACAACTGGCAGGATCAGGAATACATCGACCAGCGTGTCTGGGGGATGGACCAGATCCGCGAGGCCGTCAAAGCCTATCCGCCAGAAGTGGTCGAGCGGATCAGCGGGATCTCTGGCCCAGAGTTGCGCCGCGTGGCCGAAACCTTTGCAACCCAAGGCCCTGCGACCTTTATTTGGTGCATGGGCGGCACGCAGCACACTGTCGGTACGGCAAACGTGCGCACCTACTGCAACCTGCTGCTGGCAACCGGCAACGTCGGGTCCAACGGCTCTGGCGCGAACATTTTCCGGGGCCACTGCAACGTGCAGGGTGCAACGGACTTCGGGCTCGATATCGGATCTTTGCCTTGCTACTATGGCCTCGCCGAGGGCGGTTGGAAGCATTGGGCACGCGTTTGGGATGTGCCTTACGAATATTTGCAGTCCCGCTTTGACGAGGTGCCTGCAAAAGGTGGCCGCGATGCACGCGACCGCAAAGGCAACATGGAAATGGCGGGTATCCCGTCGACCCGTTGGTTTGATGCCACGACGCTGGACGCCGAAGACGTCGACCAGCGTGATAACATCAAGGCCATGATCGTCTTTGGCCACGGTGGTAACACTGTGCCGCGGATGGGTGACAGCCTTAAGGGGATGAATGCCCTTGATCTTCTGGTCGTCGCTGACCCGCATCCAACGACATTTGCCGCATTGCATGACCGGTCCGACAACACCTACCTGCTGCCGATTTCGACACAGTTCGAGTGTTCCGGCAGCCGCACAGCGTCGAACCGTTCTGTCCAATGGGGCGAAAAGGTCGTTGAGCCGATCTTTGAAAGCGATAACGACTATGCGGTCATCTACCGTCTGTCGCAAAAGCTTGGCTTTGCCGACGAGATGTTCAAGCCATACGAAATGGTGCAGGGCAAGTTCTCTATGGAACCGACACCTGAATCGATCCTGCGCGAGATCAACCGTGGTGGCTGGTCAACCGGCTACACAGGTCAGAGCCCCGAGCGGATTAAGGCGCATATGGCCAATCAGGACAAGTTTGACCTTGTCACGCTGCGCGCGCCTGCCGATGACCCAGAGGTTGGCGGTGATTTCTACGGGCTGCCTTGGCCGTGCTGGGGTACGCCAGAGTTCAAGCATCCGGGGACCCATATTCTTTACAACCCCAATGTTGCCGTCAAAGACGGCGGCGGTGGTTTCCGCCCCCGCTTTGGTGTTGACCGCGAGGGCGAGACATTGCTGGCAGAGGGCAGCTATCCCGTCGGATCCGAGATCGAGGACGGCTATCCGCAGTTTACCTACGGTATCCTGCAAACCCTTGGTTGGGATGCGGATTTGACCGCGGATGAGCTTGCAACAATCCAGCGTATCGGTGGCAACGACCCCGAGGCAATGGCCGGTGTAAGTTGGTCGCTTGATCTGTCGGGCGGTATCCAGCGCGTCGCGATCGAACATGGTTGTGTCCCCTTCGGCAACGGTAAGGCCCGCGCTGTGGCGTGGAACCTGCCCGATCCGATCCCTGTGCACCGCGAACCGATCTATTCACCGCGCCCCGATCTGGTGGCGGAATATCCGACCCGCGAAGACGGTCGCCAGTTCCGTGTACCGAACGTCGGCTTCTCGATGCAGGCCTCCGCTGTCGAGCGGAACTTGGCAGAGACCTTCCCGATCGTTCTGACCTCCGGTCGTCTGGTGGAATACGAAGGCGGCGGCGAAGAGACCCGTTCGAACCCATGGCTTGCAGAATTGCAGCAGGACATGTTCGTCGAGATCAACCCCGCCGATGCCTCTGCGCGCGGGATCGCTGATGGCGGTTGGGTGTGGGTCAACGGCCCAGAGAACGACAGCAAGGCAAGGGTCAAAGCGCTTGTGACCGAGCGTGTGGCACCGGGCGTCGCCTTTATGCCATTCCACTTTGCGGGTTGGTTCCAGGGAGAGGACCAGCGCGGTAATTATCCGGCGGGCACCGACCCCATCGTTCTGGGTGAAAGCGTCAACACGATCACATCTTACGGATATGATCCGGTGACAGGCATGCATGAAGGCAAGGTCACACTTTGCCAGATTTCAGCGGCATAAGGGAGGACAGAAAATATGGCACGAATGAAATTCCTTTGCGACGCGGATCGTTGCATCGAATGTAATGCTTGCGTCACAGCCTGCAAAAACGAACATGAGGTGCCTTGGGGCATAAACCGTCGGCGTGTTGTGACCATCAATGATGGTCTGCCCGGTGAACGGTCTGTCTCGATGGCCTGTATGCACTG
>CAYGMX010000108.1:6476-8036 GCA_964351055.1 uncultured Loktanella sp.
GAGATCTACAAAGAACGCGTTGTGACACGGGGCTACGGTTCCGGGGCATGGGGCTGGCGCACCGCTTACGGCGATGCGATCACAGTGTAATTGGGAGACAGGACTATGAATATGAAATCTCTCATGCAACGGTTTGTCGCAATTTTAGGTGTGGTGGCTGTTCTGGGTATTGCCGGTATCACCTTTGCACCTGACGCGCAGGCCCAACAAGTGAACCCCACCGCGCAGTCGGTCACCGAGGATTCGTTGTTTGAAGCATTGCAGGACGACGAGATGGTTGCAGGGCGTGTTACGATCCCTGATGGTCTTTCAAGTGGTCTGATCAAACCAGGTAACGCCTCTTGGGCCAGTACGCACAGCGGTCTGGTTCGCAACCTGTCGATTGCTGCTGTTGTCGGTGCGGTCGTCGTTTTGGCGCTGTTCTACATGATCCGTGGCAAAATCATGATCGACGGCAAGATGTCGGGCATCCGTATTCTACGCTTCACAGCTATCGAACGCTTTGCCCATTGGCTGATGGCGGGATCGTTCATCGTTCTGGCGCTGACCGGTCTGAACCTTGTTATTGGTCGCACGATGATCCTGCCGTGGTTGGGCGAGGGAGCGTTCTCCACGCTCACGACATGGGGCAAGATTGCGCACAACTACGTAGGCTGGGCCTTTATGCTGGGTCTGATCCTGTCGTTCCTCGTCTGGGTTGCGCACAACATTCCCAACAAGGTCGATGCAGCCTGGATGGCCCAAGGTGGCGGTCTGTTGAAAAAGGGTGTTCACCCGCCTGCGAAGAAGTTCAACGCAGGCCAGAAGGTCATCTTCTGGTGCACAACTTTGGGCGGTGCGGCACTGTCGTTCACTGGCATCATGTTGCTCTTTCCATTCCTGGCGGGCACACAAGCCGACTGGCAGTTCTTTCAACTTATCCACGGCATTGTCGCTGCTGGCCTCTCGTTCATTATCATCGCTCACATCTATATCGGGTCGATCGGTATGGAGGGCGCGTTTGACGCAATGGGAACTGGTGAAGTTGACCTGAACTGGGCCAAAGAACACCATTCGCTTTGGGTTGAAGAAGTGCAGGGCAAGGCTGGTGCCTCCGGTACGTCCGGCAAAGGCACGCAACCTGCCGAATAGCTGACAGATGCGTCCGATGCTGGAACCAAAGCACCGGGCGCATCTTTCTTTGCTGCAAGGTTGCAAAGACCGACATGATGGAAAGACCTATTATTCATGGCCGATGACCCGATCCTGCTGGCAGCCCGCGAGGCGCTGTTCGGGCTGCAAATGCCTGACGGGACCCCGTTTTTAGGTGCGGCGCAGGTCCGTGGGCCAGCCTTGTCACAAGGCCGGATCACTATCTCGATCCTGACCACAGCCGAAGCCGCCGCGTCCTTGGCCGAAACACGCGTAAAGGCACAAGACGCCTTGCGTGCAATCAAGGGCTGCGAGACTGCGGTCGTTGCCTTGACCAATGCCGTGCAAGCGGCTCCGCCGACGTTGAAGCCGCCTGCACCGCAAAAGCCCCAAGTCTTGCCGGATGTGCGCTTTGTCGTGGCTGTTGCC
>CAYGMX010000109.1:0-8032 GCA_964351055.1 uncultured Loktanella sp.
TCCTTGCGGCAATCAAACGCGCGTCAATGACGTCAAATTCGCATCGGGGTTCTTGAGAAGCGCCTGCAGTTCCTCACTGCCACCAATCAACGTTTGATCCACGAAAATCATCGGGAAGGTCGGCCAGCCCGACCACATCTTGAGTGACAGTCGCTTGTGCCATTGTGAAGTGTAGCTGCCGTATTCCAGATAGGTGAATGCGATTCCAGCCTGTTCCATGGTTTTGCGGGCCTTCTTGACGAAGGGATTCTGTTTCATACCGACGACGACAACGCCATTTGCAGCGACGGCTTGGATAACCTCTTGCACAACGTCGCCATAATAAGAGCTGACTTTTCCTTGAATGGCAGGGTGGATCGCATCAGGGCTTAGCAATGGGCGCATTTATGAAACTCTCTCGTGCTTTCGTTCAGTGATTATGCTGATTGTAATTTTTAAGGCAGCCAAAGCGCCAAGGGTATTTCAAACCATCTCACACTTTGTGCACATGAATGTCCACACAAGGTAAGGCCCGACCCTAGGCTTGCTCACCCGCGAACAAATCATCCGGTGCGATCCCGCGTTTTTCGGCGCTCGCGCGGACCGCATCTTGCAGCGTCGCACTGCGGCTCAACAGGCGCCGGAAGCGTGCTTCGTCCAGTTCCAGTAGGGTTGAGGGGGTAATGACCCGCACTTCTGTCCTTCTTGTCTTGCGCATCAAGATCGCCATCTGGCCGAACATCTCACCGCGTCCGAGGCGCCAAGTCTGGCCCGCTGTTTCGACCTCTGCGGCACCCGATGCGATGAAGAACACGCTTTTGGATGTGCTGTCCTTGCCGATAATGATGTCCCCCGCATTCACATAACGCGTCTTGAGCACGCGGCTTAACCGTTTCAAGTCCGGCTCTTCCAAGGCGGCAAAAA
The DNA here is from genome assembly GCA_964351055.1 of uncultured Loktanella sp. Lineage (GTDB taxonomy): Bacteria > Pseudomonadota > Alphaproteobacteria > Rhodobacterales > Rhodobacteraceae > Yoonia. The sequence goes on from CAYGMX010000109.1 coordinate 904, forward strand.
CGGGAAACTGGCGCACCAGCTCGGAGCGTTGCAGCGCGATATCAAGCTGTGGGCGATCTTCGGCTGCCGCGCGGCGCAAATCGAGACTTTCCATAAGCTTGGTGTAGACTTCAGCACCAATCAGGCCATCCTCGCGCATTGTCGCATATTCGCGTTCTTCCAGTCGCAGCGCGGTGCGGCGGATAAAGCGGCGCTCGAGTTCTTCGGCATAACCTGGATATTGCAACCGCAGCCCTTCCAAGGCGGTTTCGACCGCGTCGATCCGGCGCGACAAAGACTCGCGCAACAGCTCTGCCACCCGCCGTCCGTGAATGCGGCGGATGCGCCCGTCGATAAAGGCCCCGAGATCCCGCAGGATCAGCCGTTGCGACAACAGCAATTCGAAACGGTCCGCCGTTATCCGAGCAAGCGGAAGCGAGAGGTACAGCCGGCTGTGCAGCAGTCCCGCAACACGGAATGCGCGCCCGTAAGCGATACTGCGCCTTGCGGCGCGGTTGTAACCACTGCGTCCGTCCGAGCGCGCCCCTTCGATCAGCCGGTCGGCATCCGAGAGCACTTGTTCCGCCATGCGGGCCGAGATTGTCCTTTCCCGCAACCGGACAAGGATCGTGTCGCGCTCGTAACCCGCGAGTGCGATAAGACCCAAAGTGATCCGGTCACGGTCCAGAATGTCCGCGCTGTCCTCTGCCGTCTTCACAGCCCCATCCAGCCTTTCACCGAAACTCTTGGCTTCGGAGCGGACGATATCATGGCTGAGTTCGTAGTTTTCGGTCGTGCGGGCGAGGTCTTCGCGCACAGTCTGTAGCGCAACGGCAACGACCTGCCGTGAAAGCGCCTCGTCGATCGGTGACAACCGGTCAAGCCCCAACCGCGCGATCACCCAGCGTAGCGTCGTTCCCTGAACGATTAGTGTGAACAGCGTGAAGCCCGTTGCGAGGATACCCACCACGCGCTGAATATCGTCGGGAACACGAAAGCTTTCAGTGACCGCAAGAGCGAGAGCCAATGTGACTGCGCCCCGCAAGCCGCCCCAGAGAATAGCAACGCGGTAGGGCCGTTCGACCGAGGGCGAGATCTTCAATACGGACAGCAGTGGCAAGAGACCAAACAGGATCGCAACACGCGCGGCAATGGCAGCAATGATAACGACCCCCACCAGCAAGAAATCGGCCACCCGTACCTCTTCAAGAAGCCGCGGGATCAGCAATGCGGCAAGGATAAAGATGAGCGCCCCTGCCCAATGTGCCAGAATGTCCCAAAGCTCGCGCAGTTTCGCCCAGGCTTGCGGTTGCAAACGTCCGGGACCTGTTAAATTGAGCGTCAGCCCAGCGGCGACCACTGCAATCACGCCCGAAGCGCCGATGCTTTGTTCCGCACCGATGTAGGCGAGGTAAGGCAGGGCAACCGAGATCGAGATCTGCGCAAGTTCGTGGCGACGGAACCAGGCCATGAACCACAAAGCGATCCGCGCGGCCAACCACCCGGTAAACGCACCTCCGGCAATCAGAAGCGGGAAGCGGGCAAGCGCGTCTGACAGGTTCGGGTCGGGCACGCCCAGCATGACAAACCCCATAAACAGACCGAACAGGGCAATGGCCGCCGCATCGTTCAGCAGGCTCTCGCCCTCGATTATCCGGGCAAGCCGCCGCGGTGCCGAAATCGACCGGAAGATAGAAACAACGGCTGACGGGTCCGTTGTGGACACAATGGCGCCAATCAACAGGCAGGCAGCAAGCGGTAGCGTGCTGGCCCAAGACAAAGCATAGCCTACGCTGAGGGTCGCCACGACAACTGCTACAACGGCGAGCACGAGAATAGGCACCCAGTCTTCAAGCATCCTGCGCAAGTTCATTCCGAGTGTTGCCTGAAAAAGCAGGGTCGGAAGGAAGATGTAAAGAAAAACATTGGACCGGATTGGCAAGCCAAGGATCGCCTCTGCCACTGGGTTCAACGCATCGGTGAGTTCGGTCCGCAAGAAGAATATCGCGCCGACACCGATCAGGATGCCGATGGCCGCCAAGATCACACTGTAGGGAAGGCGCAGCCTTGCTGCCAACGGCTCTGCCACCCCGATGACGAGGAAGAGCGTTGCGATGACAGTCGTGATCAGAACAATGTCCATGCTATTGAAATAACACAATGTCCTTTGGCTGCACGGGAAAACAATCAACTTGCCTCTGGCTGTGCTGTCGCGCCACCCAAGCGGAAGATGTCTGACGGGTCTTTGACCGTCGAAACCTGCCAAGCCCGATAGTGGCACCGCGTATTCTCTCGGTGGCGTGCATGGTGAAACCGGTCCCTCCAGCGGTCTACGCGGCATTTTGCAAAGCATGTTTGCAACCTGAGGGTCGCTGGGCCTGTCTGTCGTTGACGCAAGAGAGGCGAATGTCAGGACTTTGCGAGCGTAGCAAACCTCTTTTTCGCCATGTTACGCTGGTTGCACTGCAACAAAGGCGATGTGCGCGGCGGTCCACTTGGGGCCGGAAGCGGCGTTGCCTATCGTGATCTGGGACACGGCGCTTTCAATGGCCCATGAGGCGGGACTGCTATCACCCAAGACTGCCTTACCGCTCGCGCAGGCGGTCCGCTGCAAGACCGCCATCGGCGGTAACCCTTGCCCGCAGCTCTGCTTGCATCCCCACGGCCGGTTGATCGTCAATGCGTGTCTGCCCCGTCACAAGGAAGGGCGCACCGTCGATTTCTTGTGGTGCCGTCATGACACCGCGCAAGCGCACGCGCCCGCCCGCAGGAACAGGCGCCGCGATCCCATCGCCCGACAACGCACCGGCATCGATCCAGGCGCGGATCAAGGCGGCGTCTGCGTCACTCAACCAAGGGGGGCCATCAAAAGGCATCCGCGGGCTTGCCAGACCCTCGATGCGCCGGACAATTTCGGACGCTTGCGCATTGCCTGGGATCAGGACAATCCTGTCACCACCCGCCAAGATAGAGGTATAGCTGTCCAGCCTCAGGGCTTCTGGCGGCGCCTCCATCATGCCGTTGTCCGAATGACATCTGATGCAGGATTGCCCAAAGATACGCGCAACTTCGCCATAAAGGATTTGCCCGTCCTCTCGCGGGGCCGGCAACGGGGCGGCAGCCTGCACCTCAACAGTGTCAGGGCCGGATGCGCCCGCTGCGATCCAATCCGAAATCAAAGCGATCTCTGCCTCGCTCAGGAAAGGGGGGCCATCCAAAGGCATGCGGGGCTCGGCCTCGCCTGTGATCCGGTGATAGAGTGGGCTGGCTGCGAACGCGCCGGGCACGACCACCGGCCCATTTTCAGAACCTGCAAGAAGGCCCGCGTAACTGTCCAGTTGCAGGCCCAAAGGCGCATATTCCCCCGTATGGCAAAGCACGCAACGCTCTTGAAAGATCGGCGCGATGCCTGACCAGTCCTGCGCCTTGACGGCGCAAGGAAGGACAAGCAACAAAAAGGCTGATCGCATCATTCGCATCGGGTCACTCAGTTCTTTGCTTGGGTCAACCCAAGAGAACCGGAACGCAACAATGAAAGATACCATTTTCTGCGTCCGCGCTGGCGGCCTTGCAACGTCCCGGTTTGCGCTACGCTACGGCGCTGCACTTGTAGGCGGAGGCCGCGAGCCATTCGGGGTTGATCTCGACACCCCAGCCAGGCAGGTCGAGGACCTGCGCCTTGCCGTCAATGATCTGATAAGGATCATTGCGGAAAAGATCGCGCTGCCAAGGATAGTAATCATCCCCTTCGATCGAGAATTCAAGATACCGGCCCGCATTCGGGATAGCGCGCAGCATATGCATGGTGAACAGCGTGACCAGTGAAAGGTTCGCGCAATGCGGTGTGCAGGGCAGGCCAGCCGCATGGCCCAACCGCGCTACGTCCAGCGCCAGCGACAGCCCCCCGACATAAAGGATATCAGGCTGGACAATATCCACCGATTGCAGCGCGATCATGCGCTTCCAGTTTTGCAGATCCCAGTCCTGTTCGCCACCAGCCACTTCAATAGAGAGCGCCTGCGCGACCTCAGCAGTTTGCTCCAGCTCCCAATAGGGGCACGGTTCTTCGAAATGCTCATAGTCATGGTCCTCAAGCATCCGGCCCACGGTGATAGCGCGTGCGGGGCTGAACCCCGAATTGGCATCCACCAAAAGGGCAGCATCCGGCCCCATGGCCTTGCGCATGGCCGGAATGATCGCCTCGGTGCGGCCTTCCCATGCGTCACGATCCGCGCCGCATTCGTCACCCACGCGCACTTTGAAAGCATCAAATCCGTGAGTGTCACGCAGGGCAAGCATCCGCGCGGCCTCGTCTTGCGGCGTAATATCGCGCCGCATCGACGAGGCATAGGCGCGGACCGGTCCGGCGGACCCACCCAGCAGTGCCGCCACCGGCTTGCCCGCAGTCTTGCCGCGCCAGTCCCAGACCGCAGTATCGAGCCCCGCCATCGCCCGACGCAGGTAGGTGCCGGGATATTTGTGCTCGCGCAGCGGAATGTCGGCAATCACCGCTTCCAGCGCATCCATGCCACGCCCCAATGCCCAAGGTGCCACCTGCCGGTGCAAGATTTCGCAGGTCAGGTCGCTGTTATAGGTCGATACCTGCCCCCAACCGGTTGTGCCGTCGTTGGCGGTGACACGGACAAACCCGATCAACGGCGTGCAAAAGGTTTCAATCCGGCTGATCCGCAGGCCCGTGTCGTCCTTGCCACGATCATAGCTGACGGGCACGGCGCCGGATGCAGAATAGGGCGTGCTCAAACCGCATCCTCTAGGATCAAATCAGCCGCGCGATGTGCAAGCATCATCGTCGGTGCATTGGTATTGGCCGAGGTAATATTGGGAAAGACCGATGCATCCACCACCCGCAACCCTGCAACCCCATGGACTTTCAAGCGCGGGCAGACCACCGCACCTGCGGGATCATCGCCCATCCGGCATGTTCCGACCGGATGAAAGACCGTGCCGCACCTTGCGCGGAAATCGGCCAGCATGTCGTCTGCGGACATGACGCGCAAATCTGGGTCCATCGCGCTTTGCACCAATGCCCGAAGCGCGGCGGTGCCCATCAATTTCTGGCAGAGCTGCGCCCCTGCAACAACCTGCGCACGATCCTCCGGCGTGGACAGCGAGTTGGGCCGGATCAAAGGTGGCGCGTCAGGATCGTTTGCACGGATATCAATGCGCCCACGGCTTGTGGGCCGCGAGGGCTGGAAACTGATGATGAAGCCCGCAAAGGGGTCGGGTTGCACAACGCTGCGTTTGCCCACCGGCGTGGTGGTATAGGACACCGGATTAAAATAAAGCTGCTGGTCGGGAAACGGCAGATCGGGGCTCGACCGGAAATAGCCGCCACATTGGTTTACGGACAATGACAAAGGTCCACGCCCGGTCAGCGCATAGTGCAGGGCGGCGCGTACCTTGCCATGGAACGGGCGCAGCACATTGTTTAACGTGGGTTCGTTCGCGCGGAAGTAATAGTTGACCCCAAGGTGATCTTGCAAATTGCCACCTACATGCGGGCTGTCCAGCAGGGGTGTGATGCCCAGACTTTGCAATGTCTCTGCCGGACCGATCCCCGAAAGTTGCAGAATACGGGGCGATGTCACGGCACCGGCGGACAGGATGATCTCGCGCCCTGCCTTCAGGGTCAGGGTGCGCCCGCGATAGCGCACCTGCACCGCGGTTGCGCGATGCCCCTCCATCACGATCCGTTCGACCAAGGCATCTGTCATCAAGGTCACGTTCGACCGCTTCAATGCCGGTTTCAGAAACGCCCGCGCCGAGTGCATGCGGCGTCCGCCGCTGGTATTGATCCTGTAGACTGCGGCCCCTTCGTTCGCCTCCCCGTTGATGTCGTCTGTCCGGGGCAGGCCGAGTTCTCCTGCGGCCGCAAAGAAATGCCGGTTCGCACGGTGGATCTGGTCCGAGACATCCTGCACATGCAGCGGTCCCGCGCCCCGCCGCGACCCGTCAGCCCCGACCTGTGTTTCCATCGCCTCAAAGGTGCTGCGCACGTTCTGCCAGCCCCAGCCCGTCGCACCGGCGGCGGCCCAATCGTCAAAATCACGGGGAAGCCCGCGTGCATAAACCAGCGCGTTGATCGCACCCGACCCGCCCACGACCTTGCCTCGCGGCCAATAGCCCTTGCGGCCCGCCAAAGCCTCTTCGGCTTCGCTTTCGTATTTCCAGTTTACCGCCGGATCGAAAAAGGTCTTGCCATAGCCCAGGGGTGTCGCGATCCATGGCGAACGCCCCCGCCCTCCGGCTTCGAGGACAAGGACCTTGTGCCGCCCTGAAGCAGTCAATCGTTCCGCAAGAACGCAACCGGCCGATCCCGCGCCGATGATAATATAATCGTAGTCCGCCATTTTGTCCGGATATGTCTAAGAGGTGCCCGCAAAAGAACGGCCCAACGGGGCCTTGCCAAGAGAAACGCAAGTTGTCGGGAAAACGCCAGAGCAAACTGCGTGCGGCGGGCCTGTTTATGACGATTTTGTAAAAAGGCGGTCGCTTGATCCGCTAGATTGGCCAACACGGGGCCTGTGGCGCGTGGGTTTGTGGGGACTTGGCAATGCAATTCTGTCTGGCTAGGTTCGCTTTTGTCCTCAAGTGGAGTTCTCATGCACGCTCTTTCCACCGCCGCCGGTCCGGCCATGATCGCGGGTATCGAGAAATCCGTGATCGACGCGTACCGCGCGCAACAAGAGGCCATCTTCATCGCAGCGCATCCGCGCAGTCGTGCCGCACTTGATGCAGGCGGAACCGCTTGGCTTGACGGGGTGCCGATGCATTGGATGCGCGACTGGCCATCGCCGTTTCCGCTGGTGGTCAAAAAGGCGCAAGGGGCCAAGCTGACCGATATTGACGGGCACCGGCTGGATGACTTCTGCCTTGGTGATACGGGGTCCATGTTTGGCCATGCACCACCTGCCGTGGCCCGTGCGATCCGGCGTCAGGCGCAGCGCGGGCTGACGTATATGTTGCCCTCCAAGGCCGCATTGCGCGCCGGTGCGCTGATGTCGGCGCGGTACGGCGATTTTGTCTGGCAGGTCACGCTCAGCGCGACAGATGCGAACCGCAATGCGCTGCGGGTCGCGCGGGCGGTGACCGGTCGCCGCAAGGTGCTGGTATTCAACGGCTGCTATCA
>CAYGMX010000110.1:0-7991 GCA_964351055.1 uncultured Loktanella sp.
TCCCCGGCTATGACCCGATCCATCCCCGCCGGTACCGCGAACTTTACCGCACGCAAGGCACCGAACAGGCACGCATCAGCGGCTATGAGATCGGACTGAAAGCCGAACAGTCACAAGACAGTTTTCGCTGGTCCGTTGGGGCACGGATCGACGGGCAGGCCGTCTTGTCGCAAGTCGATGTTCTGGTCTGGTCGGATATTGTGCGCGCAAGCATGTCCCAGTCGATTGCTGCCACCTATTGGCAGTTGGTGCATACGGCATGGGTCTACGTCAGCACGGGGACATTGCGCCGTCTGATGTGGTTGCGCAAAGGGCCGGTCATCGCCGCCTTTTATCCTATCGTCATGCTGCTTGCGCAGTTGGGTGCCGCGGTTGTACTTGGTGCCCTTGCTGGTGGTTTGGCCGTCAGCTTGATAGCGGGGGCTTTGGCTTTTCTTGGTATCACGCAGGGGGTGGTTTTTGAAGCGGCAGGCTGGATCGCTTGGGTGGTCCGTTGGGCTTTGCTGATTGGCATCATGGTTGTTGTCTTGCGCTGGTTCAAATCCATGGACCATAAGCTTTACGCCTATTACCTGATGCATGACTATGCGTTTAGCGCCCGCCTATGGGGCGAAAACCCTCCCCAACTCGAACAGCGCATGACGGTTTTTGCGACACTGATCGGCCAAGCGCTGCAAGAAGATGTCGACGAGGTCCTGATCGTCGGGCACTCGTCTGGTGCGCATCTGGCGATATCGGTGATCGCAGACCTGTTCCGTGCGGGTCAGGTGGCCGCTGACGGGCCCAAACTTGCATTCCTGTCACTGGGGCAGGTTGTTCCGATGGTGTCGTTCCTGCCGCGCGCACGGCGGCTGCGGCGCGATCTGGCATTTCTTGCGACCCAAGAGCACCTGACATGGGTTGATGTCTCGGCGCCTGGCGATGGATGCTGTTTTGCCCTATGTGATCCTGTTGCGGTGACAGGGGTCACACCACCAGGCAAGCGGTGGCCTTTGGTCATTTCGGCGGCCTTTACCCAAAGCCTGACGCCCGCACGCTGGAAGGCGCTGCGCTGGCGGTTCTTCCGGCTGCATTTTCAATATCTGTGCGCCTTCGATGCCCCCAAGGACTATGACTATTTCCAGATCACCGCCGGACCGGTCTTGCTGGCGGATCGCTATGCAGGGCGCAATCCGTCCGGATCGCGGATTGATGTCGCCGCATCCAAATACACCGATTTTCTTCCATGACCGCCCGGCTACCGCCCAAGCCCGCATCACGGCCCGACAAAGTCTCGCTCTGGCGCTACATGCGGCTGTTTCGGGCTGATATCCTGTCAGCCCAGCCTGCCAAGCTTTATCGGGCTTGGATGGCTGAATTCCGGACACCGTTTTTTCGCAGTTATCTTGTGAACGATCCAGAGGTGCTGCGGCAGGTTCTGACTGCACGGCCTGACGATTTCCCCAAATCGGACCGGATTGGCGCGGGTTTGCGGCCTTTGCTCGGCAATAGCGTTTTTCTGACCAACGGGGACAAATGGAAGCGGCAACGGCGGATCATTGATCCGGCGTTCGAGGGCGGCCGCCTGCGCGATACCTTTCCGGGGATATTGGCTGCCGCTGACGCGGGTGTTCAGCGTTTGATTCAAAAAACGGACGGCACGCCGCAAGAAATTGAAGCAATCACCAGTCACATCGCGGCAGACGTGATCTTTCGCACGCTGTTTTCGATCCCGATACAGGACCAGACCGCACAAGAGGTGTTTGAGGCATTCCGCGCGTACCAGCGGACACAACCAATCCTGAATCTGGCCGCCTTTGTGCGTGGGCCTGCATGGATGCCGCGGTTTTTCAGATCAGAGACCCGCAAGACCGCTGCAACGATCCGCAGGCTGATTGCGCAACTGACTCGTGACAGGCTGGATTTGATCGCAAAAGGGCAGGCCCCTGATGATCTTGCGACGAAAATACTGACAACCAAAGACCCCCAAACCGGAGAGAGATTCACCCTTGAAGAAATGGTGGATCAGGTTGCGATCTTTTTTCTTGCAGGTCATGAAACCAGCGCATCCGCACTGTCGTGGGCGCTGTATCTGTTGGCGCTCAATCCCGACTGGCAAGAGAAACTGGCCGGCGAGGCGCGCGACTTCTCGGGTGACTTCGCCGGTCTGTCGCAACTCAAACACACGCGCGATGTGTTTCGTGAAACGCTCCGGCTCTATCCGCCCGTGCCCATGATGGTCCGCGAGACAGTGAAGCCCGAAGTGTTTCGGGGGCGGCGGGTCCCGACCGGTGCACAGGTGGTGCTGTCGCCGTGGCATCTGCACCGGCATAGCCGTCTTTGGGAGCGGCCCGATGCCTTTGACCCGTCACGATGGGATACACAAACCGGCAAGGCCAGCGCGCGTGATGCTTATATGCCATTCTCGGCAGGCCCGCGCATGTGCTCGGGGGCGGGATTTGCGTTGATCGAAGGGGGTGTTGTTCTGGCGCGATTGCTCAAGCACTATGAGTTTTCATGCGTTGCGGGGCGTGACCCTGTGCCTCTCGCGCATCTGACCGTCAGGTCAAAGGACGGAATATGGCTCCGAATCAAGGCACGGTTGCCTTAATTGGTTTCTCATTTGATTACAGAACGGGCAAAATCTGAAAACAGTCATATAAATTGGAAACATCTAAAATCTGCTCTTGACGCACCCTAGAGTTGAAATGTCCCTGAATATATCATAAAATCAGTATCTTAAGCTAGGAGGTTGCCGAAGCTTGATTTTCTTGGTTGTTGCGGGCTGCCATCTTTGTGCCTAAAGTATGAACGACGGCATTTTTTATCATCAGCTTATGGAAATCGCATGACTATCTCACTGCCAGGTCCATCAAAAAGAGGTCTTTCAGGGCTTCTTGGCCGAAAGAAAAAACAAGACGTCATCAAGCCTGCTGCGCAAAAGCAGTTGGGTGCGCAACAACTCGCCAAGCTTTTTGACAAACAGGCGCGCAACCTCAAGCCGGTCAAGCCTGCCAAGCTGAACGCAACCGAACAACGTGAGAGCGCTCAACTCTCGACATTGCGCGGTGCGCTTTATTCCGACGACTGAGCGTTTTCCAACGCACGTTCCAGCACATAGATACGGATGGCAGATGCAAGGCCCAAGTCGCCGCGCGCCATATCAAGTTCTGCCGCAAGGCCATTGATCGTCTTGCCGTCACGATCCGCATAGCGCCGGAAGGCATCCCAGAAAACATCTTCAAGCGATACGCTTGTGCGGTGTCCGCGCAACGTGAGCGAGCGTTTCACGGGGCGGCGGTGTTGTGTCATTCGTCGTCAAACTGGTGTTGTGACAGGCGGTCGCTTGCCAGTTTTGCTTGTGTTGCCTCAAGCACCTTTTGCGCCTTGGTCCGGCCAAACCTGACGGCGTTTTCGTCGGCTTTGGCCTTTGCCTCGGCACGGGTCCGTGCTTTGCGTACCTGATTGAGGTTAACGGGCTTCATTTCGGGCCAATCATATCCTCGGGGCGCACCACCTTGTCAAAGGTCGCTTCATCGACAAACCCCAGTTTGATTGCCTCTTCCTTCAAAGTCGTGCCGTTCTTATGCGCGGTCTTGGCCACGGTCGTGGCATTGTCATAGCCGATCGTCGGGGCAAGGGCGGTGACCAGCATCAGCGATTCCCGCATCAGTTTTTCGATCCGTGTCCGGTCGGCTTCGATACCGACAACACAGTTATCGGTAAAGGTGACGGCCGCATCCCCCAAAAGCTGCATGGATTGCAATACGTTATAGGCCATCATGGGTTTCATGACGTTCAGTTCGAAATGCCCCTGTGATCCGGCAAAGCCGACAGCGGCATCATTGCCCATGACATGAGCGCAAACCTGCGTCAGCGCTTCGACCTGGGTCGGGTTCACCTTTCCGGGCATGATCGACGAGCCGGGTTCGTTTTCGGGCAGCATCAGTTCGCCCAAGCCGCAGCGGGGGCCAGAGCCCAACATGCGGATATCGGCGGCGATCTTGTAAAGGCTGACCGCGACTGTTTTCAAAGCGCCCGACATTTCGACCAAAGCATCATGCGCGGCAAGCGCTTCGAATTTATTGGGTGCAGTCACAAAGGGCAGGCCGGTAATGTCGGCCATATGCGCCGCGACAGTTTCACCCCAGCCGACCGGAGAGTTCAGGCCGGTACCCACAGCCGTACCCCCTTGAGCCAGTTCATAGATCGCGGGCAGGGCGGCTTTCACGCGGCGGAGGCCCATGGCCACCTGATGGGTATAGCCGGAAAATTCCTGCCCCAAGGTCAGCGGTGTGGCATCCATCGTATGGGTGCGCCCGATCTTGATGATGTCATCAAAAGCGTGCTGCTTTTGTTCAAGGGCCGCATGCAGTTTCTCAAGGCCGGGGATCAGCACATCGCGGGCCGTCATTGCCACGGCGATATGCATGGCTGTCGGGAAGGTGTCGTTCGAGGATTGCCCCATATTGCAATGATCGTTGGGATGGACAGGGTCCTTGGATCCGATGGTGCCTCCCAGCATCTCGATGGCACGGTTCGAGATGACCTCGTTGGCGTTCATGTTCGATTGGGTGCCTGACCCAGTCTGCCAGACGACCAGAGGAAAATGATCATCCAGTTTGCCTGCCACGACTTCTGCCGCCGCTGCGATGATCGCATCGGCCAGTGTTGCATCCAGCTTGCCACGGTCCTTGTTGGCGATGGCACAGGCCTGTTTGATCACACCAAGACCGCGCACGATGGCCACGGGCTGCTTTTCCCAGCCGATGGGGAAGTTCATGATCGAGCGTTGTGTTTGCGCGCCCCAGTACCGGTCTGAAGGCACTTCCAATGGGCCAAAGCTGTCGGTTTCTGTGCGTGTCTTGGTCATGGTCATCCCCTAGGCTTAATCCTAGATAACCCTATAGGCAGCGCCAGAGATGATCGCAATATTGCTTTGCCTCGGTTGTCGTGAATTCGGGGCGTGCCGCTACTTGCGGAACTTGTCCAGACTGACCACTTCGGCTGCGCGGGGTGCGTTGGATTTATCCTCGTCGGGTTCGACCATCTCGTCCATCGGCGCTTCGTCGCTATCGTCGGACGCACTGTCGTCTTCCTGTGTCTCGAACCGGAGACCGAATTCTACCGAAGGGTCAACGAAAGTCTTGATCGCATCATAAGGGACATAAAGCGTTTCTGGGCTATCTCCGATATTCCGCGTGATTGTGAAACCTTCCTGTGAGACATCCGCATCCGCGAACCAATGCTGGATCACGATCGTCATTTCTCCGGGGTAGCGATCAGACAGCCAGTCGGCCATCTCGACATCGGGATGCATCGTATCAAAGGTGACAAAGAAATGATGGTTCCCGGGCAGGCCGTCCTTTTGGACGGCGACCAATACCTCTTGGATCAATCCGCGCATCGCGCGATGCATCAGATTTCCATAGTCAATCGTGCTCTTCACAGCCGGCTACCCCTCGGTTTGTGCGTTCAGCATACGGGATTTCAGGGCCGTGAAAAGGGGGGTGCTTAGATCATTGCGGTCATCTGGAACACAAGCAGGCTGAACAGGGCACAAATCAACAAAACCAGCGGAAGTGGCCAATGCCGCCACAGCAAAAGACTGGCAGCCAGTGCCGCAAGCCCGACTGCGACCGGCTGGATCGTGGTGAGTTCCGGCCAAATGCTCTGCACAATGCCGGTTTCAACCCTGTTCACCGTCCCAAAAAAGACATGGATCGCGAACCACAAGGACAGGTTTGCGATCACGCCGACCACGGCGGCGGTGATGCTGGCAAGTGCCGCGCGCGGCCGCGGGCGCCCGTCAAGCCAGTCAATCAGCGGCGCCCCCGCAAAGATCCATATAAAACAGGGGACAAAGGTGACCCAAAGCGCCAACCCGCCGGCAATCAGGGCCATTCCGGTGCCGCCTTGCGCCATGCCTGCGATCATTGCGACAAACTGGGTCACAAGGATCAACGGCCCCGGTGTTGTCTCGGCCAACCCCAAAGCATCCATCATTTGGGGCGTGCTGATCCAAGCATAAGACACCACGACCTCTTGGGTCATATAGGCGAGCACGGCGTAGGCGCCGCCAAAAGTCACCACCGCAAGGGTAGAAAAGAAAAGGCTGACATCCATCAGGAATGTATTGCCGCTGATGGCGACCGCGATAACGGGCGCAGCCCAGATCGCACATCCAACCAAGGCGATGACAAGGCTTTGACGCAGACTGCCCGTGGGTAGCGTTGCGGGTGCAGCTTTGCTACTTGGGGCCATCGCACCCGCAAGCCCCGCAGCAAGGATGACCAGCGGAAATGGAACCGCAAAGAGAAACAGCGCCACAAAGGACGCAAACGCGATTCCGGAATGGCGCCACCCGATCAAAGCCCTTCGGCCAATTTTGATCAGCGCTTCGATAACGATGATAACGACCGTTGCCTTGACCCCCAAGAATAGGGCCTGCACCACCGGGAGGTTGCCATAAGCGCCATAAGCCAAAGCCAGCACCACAATGACAAGCGCTCCGGGCAGCACAAAGAGGCCGCCCCCGATCAGGCCGCCAATAATCCCCTGCCGCTTCCAGCCCGCATAGGTCGCCAGCTGCATCGCCTCAGGGCCAGGCAAGAGCATGCAGAACGACAGCGCGCGCAGGAATTGCGCCTCGGTCAGCCAGTCACGCTTTTCCACCAGTTCTTTGTGCATCAAGGCAATTTGCGCGGCGGGCCCTCCAAACGACAGCAGCCCGATCCGCCCGAAAACCCTGATCAGTTCTGATGTCATCTGATGTTTTTCCTTGGATGCCATAAGGTGAACGCAGCGCGCCCGCGCTATTGATTGAGAGTGGGCATCAGGTTTGTTTGCAATGCATTTATGACAAGACGGGAACTTTACCCGAAAATGCGGCTGATCTCGCGCAGGATCTTTGCACGGATCGTGGCAGGGTATTCGCGGTGCGTGCGCGCTGTCATGACAAAGCCGTTTCGTGTGATGACAGCGCCACGAAAAAAGTTGGTGATGGCCAGACCCATCGATTCGATCGCAATGCCATTGATTGTCACGCCTGCACTTTCTGCCGCATTGCGTGCCGCACGCACATCCGACCCACCATTGGGTGTGCCGTCGCCTGAGACATCAATCACCTTGCGATCGCACTGCGGGACCTCATCGAACATACGCAGCGAAAAATAGATCGCTTCCGCTGGCGCCGTATCGGACAGCACGAAGGCCCGTTCCATCTGGCGTGCTTGGCGCGCAAAACGGTCCACGTCCAGCGCGGTGCGCATTTGCGTCCAAGGCAGCGAGACGGTCTGCTTGTCGGCCCCCGACCACTGCACCACGGCGAGAAAGCTCTCGCCGGCTACCAGTGTCTCGATGATTTCAGGGTCGCGCAGGGCATCGGCAAGACCGTCTGTCTGCAAACGGTATTCGGCCGTATCGATCGAATTTGACACATCGACAGTCAGGATCAGGGCCGTGTCGCAAGCCCGCGCCGCAACCGGCGCTATCAAAACTGAACATGCGAGGGCAAAGCGTAAGACCGTCATCGGATCATCGTGCGCAGAGCCTGCGGCTATTGCAAGTCACAACCCTTGGGGTGCGACAAGAGTGCTTGCAATACAGGCGCTTAGGCCAAAACGAAGGCAAATAAAGGAGGGGTAGGTGCAGGTTTCTGTTGCCAGGTACCTGCGGACCCCGCCTATGGTCGCAAAACCATAGGACTTAAGGTTTCGATATTACGCACAGCTTACGCTGCGAGTGCCATCGGTGCTTTGTTGTCATTTGCAACTAGCTTTTTTGTACCGATAACGGTGGTAACTCACCGAGACAAAGCAAAACCCCTTTAGACGTTCGTCGATCCTATTTCGTCCCCATTGCTGCCAAATGAGCAGATATTGGTGGAGACGCCGGGTACCGCCCCCGGGTCCGATCCGCGTATTACGAGCGCGTTTATGTCCATAGTCCCGAAGGACAGCCTTTAGATAAGGCGTGGATGATCGCTGCGCAAGGGGGGACGGGGTTGGTGG
>CAYGMX010000111.1:0-7973 GCA_964351055.1 uncultured Loktanella sp.
CATGGCCCCGTTCAACCCAGCGAAGCCAAAGCCCCGCCGCGGCCCGCCCGCCTCACCCATGAAACCACACCCCTGACACCCGGCTTTTGCCCGCTTTCTATGCTGGCGGGGCGCGATGCGCGTGACCGTCCGACGCTGCGCATTTCCAATGACCGGCAATACTATGTACGTGGCGGATACGAACAGATGTGGGATATCGCAGACCAGCGGTTTCTGGGTGAGGATGACGGTTGGAAGAATGTGTCGCTCTGGGGCATGGGGATCGCCAGCCGTGACCTGACCGGTGACGGGCGCGACGAAGTCATGCTGACCTCCATGGGGGATCAACTGCTGCAAATTGCCCAAGACGATGGCACTTATGCCCCTGCGCCCTTCGGGATCGGCACCTATGCGCATATGCCCCACACCGGCGATGACGGGCGCCCCTCGACCGGATGGCACGCCGAATTTGCCGATGTGGACAATGACGGGCGCGCCGACCTTTTCATTGCCAAGGGTAATGTGGACCAGATGCCGGGTCTTGCCATGCAGGACCCCAACAACCTTTTGATGCAAAACGCCGACGGCACTTTTTCCGAATTTGCCGCCAGCGCGGGCATCGCCACGACAGAACGGTCACGCGGTGCCGCACTGGCCGATTTCGACGGGGACGGCAGGCTTGATCTGGCGGTCGTCAACCGGCGTGCCCCGATGGAGCTTTATCGCAATATCACGCCTGACACGGGGAACTGGATCACGATTGATCTGGCACAATCGGGCGGAAACCGCCAAGCGATCGGTGCGACCGTGACGGTGCAGACCGCAGACATGACCCAATCACAACAACGCCTTGTGGGCGGCGGACATGCCAGTGGCAAGGCGGTGCCCATGCATTTCGGTTTAGGCGCGGCCGAAACCGCACAGATTGTTGTCCAATGGCCAGATGGCACGCAAACGCGTCAGGACGCAGCCCACAACACTGCAGTCATGATCAGCCGCTAGCGCAGCCGGTCCACGGGCAATCCGCTGGGGACCGTTTCGGGAACACCCAAACGCCCTTCGACGCTTGCCGGATTGGTCAGCGCATCCAGAAACGCGAGCAATGCCGTTACATCTGCATCACTCACCTGCGGTGGTGCAAAGTCAACAGCGGCGGCAATTGCTGCGACATCGGTGCGCCCGCGCAGGTCGTCAACGGGCATCTGGGGCAAGGTTGCCGCGGCAAGATCATAGCTCTCTAGGCTGGCAACAGGATCAAGATGTGCTGCGACAAAGGCCCTGAGGTCGGTATGGCTGCCAGCATGCCCGTAAGGTCCGGTCAAGGCCACGTTGCGCAAGGATGGTGTGCGGAAGGCATAAAGATCAGCCTCGACACCTGTCACACGATAGCGGCCTTCGTCCCGCACATGGTTTTCAAAGCGGGCTGCTTTGCCGGGGCCGATTTGCGGCGCACCCATTGCGTGGAAATCGTGATCGGTCAGGAACGGACCACTGTGGCAGGCAGCACAGCCTGCTTCGCCATAAAACAGCGCCATGCCTGTTGCCGCAGGTTCGGGCAAGACGGTCTCACCGCGCAACATCTGGTCGAATGGCGCGTCATCGGATCGCCATTCGAAGGCCATGAAAGCGGCAATCGCGTTTGAGATGTCGGTAAAGCCGATCTGCGCGGGTTCCTCGATATGGTCATAGACCGCGATGAAATCCTGCGCATAGGCGGGTATATCCGCGACCCGCCGCGCGATGATATCCCATGCGCCACCCGTGCCTGTAATCACACCAAGGCGGACAGCTTGGGCCACGTCGTTTTCGCTGTAATGCCCTGCCATCTCGTCGGGGCTGAGCACCGGAAACATCGTCTGGGCCGACAGAAGCGAAGCAAAGCCGCTGACCATATCGGCATCAAGCGGTGTGCGCAGACCGCCGGGGCGGTCGGGGTCAACCTCGATCCGGCCGTCATGGAACAGGACGGTGAATTCCTTGGCACCCAGATTGAAAAGCGCGGGCGCATTTCGGGGAATACGCTGTTCGGGCATGTTAGCAGGGTCCGCAACACGCTGGGTGCCCAGCCCGATACCGCCGTCACCCATGCCAAGCGACAAACCATCGCCAGTGCCGAATGCGGGGTGGTGGCAGGTCCCGCAGGAGACATTGCGATTGCCCGACAGGATCGGATCATAAAACAAAAGCTGGCCAAGCCGCGCCTCGGCTTCGTCGACGGGCGCATAATCCGCATCGGTCAGTGGCAGCGGCACATTCTCTGCGATTGCAGCACCCGCACAGACGGCAAACAAACCTCCAACAAAAAAGCGCATGATATCCTCCCCGCTTTACGTCGAATGGTTAGCATGGTTGCCCGCTGGCGCAAGCCTGTTAGTCCATGTGTTTGCGGATGCGGTTGACCATCATCCAGACCAGCGCAAGCACAATCGGCGTGGCCAGAGCTGCCATCACAGCCTTGCTGACACCAAAGGACTCTTCCAGCGGTCCCGTCATATAAAGCACCAGATTGACCGCGTAATAGCTGATTGCCACAACCGAAAGACCTTCAACCGTGCGCTGCAGGCGCAGTTGCAGATCGGCCCGCTTGTCCATGCTCGTCAGCAGTTCCTGATTCTGGGCAGAGCGTTCCACATCAACGCGGGTCCGCAGCAAATCACCGGCACGCAAGGCACGGTCGGACATGGCCTGCAAACGCTCCTGCGTCGATTTGACCGTCCGCATGGCCGGATCGAAACGCCGCATCATGAATTCGCCAAAGGTCTGGCGGCCTGTGAACCGTTCTTCGCGCAAGACCGCGATCCGCTGGTTCACGATGGTTTCATAGGCGCCTGTCGCGCCAAACCGGAAAGAGGACTGGGCGATGGTATTCTCGATCTCGGCAGAGACTTCGAGCAAGGCTTGTAAGACCTGCGCAGGATCGGCCGTTGCACTGCGCATATCTTTCAGCAGACCGGTCAGCTTGACATCAACCGCCGCCATCGGCCCGCCCAAGGCGCGCGCGCGCGATAGCCCCAACATGGACATGCTTTTGTAGGTTTCGATTTCACAAAGCCGCTGGACAATCCGCCCGATCCGCCGACTGCCCACATGGGGGCGTGCGAAGACCGCGAAACGCATGTGGCCGCCATGATCAATGCGAAAGTCGCCCGCGACCACAAGGTCGTTCTCGATCACGCGGCTGATGGCAAGGCTTTCAGGAACAAACCACGCGCGGGCCTTTTCGATGATCCCGTCATCGCCATCGGCAGTCTCGATCCGGATCAGTGCAGAGGTGACGCGTGTACCGGGGGCGGCAGCCAGCCAATCCTCGGGGAAAACACTGAAGGTGGCCGCATCAAAAGGCCGTTCGGCGACACCCTCGCCAAAGATCGTGTAGGTCACGAATTCGGTGTGGCTTTCCCACTTCAAACGGTGCTTGCCGATCGTGCCAAAGTAATGCGTAGCATCTGGTTGCGGATGCTGGGCACCAAAACGGTCAAGCAGGTCAATCAGATGGGCCCGATCCGCCCCACGGTCGCGTCCCGCCGCGTTCTTGGCCGGCTTGATTGCCAGATATGCCGCGCGACTGGGCGCCTCGACCACCGGAAAAGGACGCGCATGCAGTTCGTTGGCCAAAGTATAACGTAGCGGATGATCTTCAATCGGGGGCATAGGCGCGCCTTCATACATGCAGTTGTGCGTAACCTAGCGGGCTTTCACGCGCTGTAAACCTTAAAAGTTGTTCATTTATAAATGCTTAGGCGCACACGCTGGTATACAGTCGGCGGCCTGACAAACAGAAAATGAGCATTTCCAACGCTGTGCCAGACTTGCAGGTGCAAATGACGGGCGGTTCAAAGCCAGATCCGCGTAGACGCGGGCCGCCATCTCGGGCTAGTCAACCGCATGTCCCGCCTTCTTCTTTTCAACAAACCTTATGGCGTTCTGTCCCAATTCACGGATGTCAAAAGCCCCTCCCCCCGCCCGACCTTGTCGGCCTATGTTGATGTGCCGCAGGTCTATCCCGCAGGGCGACTGGACCGCGATAGCGAGGGTTTGCTGGTGCTGACCGATGACGGCATGTTGCAGGCCAAGATCGCGGACCCAAAGAACAAGATGTCCAAGACCTATCTGGTACAGGTCGAAGGCACACCGACAGACCGCGATCTGGATGCCCTGCGCGCGGGGGTGATGCTCAAGGATGGACCGACGCGACCGGCCAAAGCCGGTCTGATCCCCCCGCCCGACCTATGGGAACGCGTTCCGCCTGTGCGCTTTCGCAAATCCGTGCCCGATACATGGCTTGAAATCACAATCAGCGAGGGGCGCAACCGGCAGGTCCGCCGGATGACCGCACATATCGGTTTTCCAACGCTGCGCTTGGTGCGGTGGCGTGTTGGTAGCTGGACCTTGGATGGGATTGAAAGCGGGGCTTGGTTGGAAAGTAATGCGTCGTAACGCGCCCTGCGTGTAGCAGGATTGCTCTGGCGTGCATGGGCGTGCCAAAACAAGGGAAAGTGCCCGCCGATCAACACGCGACAGCAAAAGGAACACAGGATGATTGCCTATGTCACCGTTGGAGCAGACGATATCTCGCGGGCCGCGCGTTTTTATTCGGCCTTCCTGCCCGATCTTGGTTATGCACTCGAAACATTTCATGGCGACCTGAGCTACATTTTGCCCAAACAGCCCGGGCAGTCTGTCGCTTTGCCAGATTTCTATGTCAAAGCGCCCTTCGACGGGCAACCAGCCACGTCCGGAAACGGCACTATGATTGCGTTCGAGGCGCGCAGCCAAGCGCAAGTGCGCGCACTTCACGCAGCAGCCGTGGCCGCAGGGGGATCAAACGAAGGCCAACCGGGGTTTCGTGCGTCTTACGGACCAGATTTCTATGTCGGCTATCTGCGCGACCCGCATGGCAACAAAATCGCTTTATTTTCCAACGATCCAAACGAACCGGGCCGTGACGCGTAAATACGGGGGCTTGCAGCGCTTTTCGTTCACGAAAAAGGACAAAGGCTGGTGCGGTCGGGGGGACTCGAACCCCCACGAGTGTTACCTCACAGCGACCTCAACGCTGCGCGTCTACCAATTCCGCCACGACCGCAAGTCCAGGGCAAGGTAAGTGCGGCACTCATAGACGAGCCGTTTTGCGATGCCAAGAGGGAAAACATGCCCTTTTCAACCGCGCTTTGCGGCGTTACCTCGGTGATATGGTGGAATGGATCACAAGTGACGGTTTGACAGATTATCCTGAGGCACTGGCCTTCATGGAGGATCGGGTAAACGCGATCATTGAGGGGCGGGCGCAGGAGTGCGTCTGGCTGCTGGAACATCCGCCTCTCTACACTGCAGGTACATCGGCCAAACCGGCGGATCTGATCGATCCGTACCGTTTTCCGGTGTTTGATGCACGGCGCGGGGGCGAATACACCTATCACGGACCGGGACAGCGGGTCGCTTATGTGATGCTTGATGTCGGCAAACGCGGGCATGATGTGCGCAGGTTTGTCAAAGATCTTGAGACATGGATCATCGCTACGCTGGACAGTTTCAACATCAAAGGCGAGCTGCGCGAAGGCCGCGTGGGGGTTTGGGTCCAACGCCCCGAAAAGCCGCGCGGCGCGGATGGATCACTGGCCGAGGACAAGATCGCAGCGCTTGGGATCAGGCTGCGCAAATGGGTCTCTTTCCACGGCCTGTCCATCAACGTGGAGCCGGACCTGCACCATTTTGACGGGATTGTGCCTTGCGGGATCACCGCGCATGGCGTGACCTCATTTGTCGATCTGGGTTTGCCGGTCAGCATGCATGATGTGGACGTGGCCTTGCAGCAGACATTCAACGCCGTTTTTGCCGACAACGCGGACCGCCGTTAGAGATCAGCCGCAAACGCGGCCACCAGGGAGGCCACAACGGATTGGAGCGCCTCATGGGGTGTCGCACCCGCTGCAATCGCGGCGGCATGGACCTTGCGTTGCTGGTCTGCACTGGTGCCATCGCGCAGGATATCGCGCGCGGCGGTCACTTCGGCCACACACTCCAGTGCGATCGCATCCTCTGCGATCAACGCAAGCATTTCATCTACGGCCTGCGTAAAGGGGATCAGGACCTTGCGCCCAAAATCAATTTGTCCCTTCGATATGCCATAGCGCTGTGCCCGCCACCTGTTTTCATTGATCATGAAATTATCCACGACCCGCCAGCCATCGCCTTCGACCGACTTGCGCCAGAGCATCCGTGTCAGGCATTGCGTCAGCGCCGCAAGGGTCAGGGTCACTTCCATACGCGACGCGACATCGCAAATCCGCGATTCAATCGTAGGGAATTTGGCGGACGGGCGCAGATCCCACCAGATTTTCGAGGCATCCTCGATCAGGTCCAGATCGATCAGTGTCTTGACGGTCGAAGCAAACTCGGCCCAGTTGTGCATATAGGGCGGCAGGCCCGTGCGCGGCAGGTTGTCAAACACTGTCAGCCGATAGGACTGCATACCCGTATCTTCGCCCTGCCAGTAAGGCGAAGATGCCGACAAGGCATGCAAGTGCGGCAGAAAATACTTCAGCTGGTTGACAAGGTCGATCCGCATATCCTTGTCGGGGATGCCCACATGCACGTGCATTCCGCAGATCAGCATCCGGCGCGCCACTCCGGCCAGATCGCGGCGCAACTGATGATAGCGTTCCTTGTCGGTATGGTGCTGATCTTTCCAGTCTGCAAACGGATGACACGACGCGGCAATGGGGGCCAATCCGTAGTCATCGGCATGGCGCGCGACCGTGCGCCGGAGATGCGCAAGATCGGCGCGCGCTTCGCCAATTGTGTAGCAGACACCTGTCCCGATCTCAATCTGGCACTGGAGAAATTCGGGGCTGACCTTATCCTTCAGGTCTGCCTTGCAGGCCGCGATCAACCCGTCGGGGGCCTGCGCGAGCGCCAAAGTCTCTTGATCGACAAGCAGGTATTCTTCTTCGATTCCAATCGTGAATGGGATATCTGGTTTCGCCATGCATTTCCTCCGGACTGCGCCCAGCGTAGCGCCAAAACCACGATCTGTCAGCGGCTCAGATGCCCGTGCGTTCTGGTTGGCCCCCCGACCCTGCGCCAAATTAACCCATGCCAAAGATGTGATCCTTTGTTGCCCCTGCAGCACCAACCGATTAGAACCGACCCAATTGCGCGCCGTGCATCGACTCGGCGCCGTTAAGAGTAGCCAATACGAGGAGAGCCAAAATGGCAGACGCAGCCATCCACGGCGACGCACACGAAGACGAACGGGGGTTCTTTACCCGTTGGTTCATGTCTACAAACCATAAAGATATCGGTATCCTTTATCTGTTTACCGCCGGTATTCTTGGTTTTGTTTCGGTCGCGTTCACCGTCTACATGCGCATGGAGCTGATGGAGCCCGGCGTGCAGTACATGTGCCTTGAAGGCGCACGTCTGACAGCAGCGGCAGCGGGCGATTGTACGCCCAATGGCCATCTGTGGAATGTACTGATCACCTACCACGGCATCCTGATGATGTTCTTTGTGGTTATTCCGGCCCTGTTCGGTGGTTTCGGCAACTACTTCATGCCCTTGCAGATCGGCGCGCCGGATATGGCGTTTCCGCGTCTGAACAACCTGTCCTACTGGATGTTTGTGGCCGGTGCCTCGCTTGGTGTGGCCTCTATGCTTGCACCAGGTGGCAACGGTCAGGCCGGTTCAGGTGTCGGATGGGTTATGTATGCCCCGCTGTCCACCAGTGAATCAGGTATGTCGATGGACCTTGCGATCTTTGCGGTGCACCTGTCAGGTGCCTCGTCGATCCTTGGTGCAATCAACATGATCACAACCTTCTTGAACATGCGCGCACCGGGCATGACGCTGCACAAAGTGCCGCTGTTTGCATGGTCGATCTTTGTGACCGCATGGTTGATCCTTCTTGCTCTGCCTGTCCTGGCTGGCGCGATCACCATGTTGCTGACAGACCGGAACTTTGGCACGACCTTCTTCCAGCCTGAAGGCGGTGG
>CAYGMX010000112.1:0-7960 GCA_964351055.1 uncultured Loktanella sp.
AAGATCAGACCGTAGCGCGCAAAGCCTGGATGGGACTTTTGGCCAAAGCACCGGCGGCTGAACTGTCGTCCCATTGGGCTGCATTTGGTGCGGCACCCGCTCATCGGGTGCTGCGCGCCCCAGAGATCGGGGGCGCGATGGTCAGAGGCCGCGCAGGCGCAATCGGGGCTGCCTTCAATCTCGGCGAAATGACTGTCACCCGCTGTTCTGTCGCGCTTGACGACGGCACGGTAGGACATGCCTATGTGCAAGGGCGCGACAAGGACAAAGCAACGCAGGCTGCCCTTGTAGACGCACTCATGCAGACACCCGCAGCCAGCAAGGTCGAGCAGGGCATCCTTGCCCCGCTGCGCGCCGCTGCTTCCCGCGCAAAGGCGCAACGCGCTGCCAAGGCCGCGGCGACAAAGGTTGATTTCTTTACTATGGTGCGAGGCGAGGACTGATGCAGACAGTTGCCATCGAAGGCGGGTTCTCTGACGGACCGGTAGAGGCTTCCAAGGCCTTTCGACAGATCATGGACGCGCTCGCACGACCGGGGATGATCTGTGAACTTGACGGTGCCCAGGCACCTGCACCGATGTCGGGCGCGGCCAGCACTGTCGTGCTAACCCTGTGCGACCACGAAACCCCGATCTATCTGGGGGATGGGTATGATACAGCCGATATCCGGCAGTGGATCGCCTTTCACACAGGATCGCCAATCGTCGCGCCAGAAAAGGCGGCCTTTGCAGTTGGTGTCTGGGGCAGTCTTCCTTTGACGCAGTTTCCGCTCGGGACACCCGCGTATCCGGACCGTTCAACGACTGTGATCGTTGAACAATCCGCCCTTGTCGCACAAGGGGCCACTCTGCGTGGTCCGGGCATCAGGACAAAGGCGGCGCTGTCACTTCCCGAGGTTGCGGCGTTTCAAGACAACGCGCGGCTTTTCCCTTTGGGGCTCGATTTCTTTTTCACCCATGGCAGTCAGATCGCTGGCCTGCCGCGCACCACAAAGGTGACCTGATGTATGTAGCAGTCAAAGGCGGCGAGCGGGCGATTGACAACGCCCATGCATGGCTTGCCGAAGAGCGGCGCGGGGACACTGCGGTTGCCGACCTGTCCATCGCGCAAATTCGCGAACAATTGCGCCTCGCCGTCAACAGGGTCATGGCGGAGGGGTCGCTTTATGATGCTGACCTTGCAGCGCTTGCGATCAAGCAATCACGCGGTGATTTAATCGAGGCGATCTTTCTAATCCGCGCCTATCGGACGACACTGCCACGGTTTGGTGGTTCGCTTCCGATCGACACCGAAAAGATGGCCTGTGACAGGCGCATTTCAGCCACGTTCAAGGATGCACCGGGCGGGCAGGTTCTTGGGCCGACCTTCGACTATACGCACCGTTTGCTGGATTTCAAACTTGCCGCTGACGGCGAGGTTGGCACTGTGCCCGAAGCCCCAGCGCAGGCTGGAACCACCCCGCATATCATGTCGTTTCTCGACCGCGAGGACCTAATTCAGCCAGAGCCGGCAAGCGAAGCCACCCCGCCGGACCTGACCCGCGAACCGCTGGAATTGCCTGCGGACCGTGCCTTGCGTTTGCAGGCCCTGACGCGCGGTGACGAGGGGTTTGTCCTTGGCATGGCCTATTCCACACAGCGCGGATACGCCCGCAACCACGCCTTTGTCGCAGAGTTGCGGATCGGGGTGGTTGCTGTCGAGATGGAGATACCTGAACTGGGTTTCAGCATCGACATCGGCGAGATTACCCTGACCGAATGCGAGACCGTCAACCAGTTTCAAGGCTCCAAGACAAACCCGCCGCAGTTCACACGCGGGTACGGGCTTGTCTTTGGCATGTCGGAACGTAAGGCGATCTCGATGGCGCTTGTTGATCGTGCTCTGCGCTGGAAAGAGTTGGGCGAGGACAATGTGGGCGCGCCCGCGCAGGACGAAGAGTTCGTCCTGTATCATTGCGATAATATTCAAGCGACTGGCTTTCTCGAGCATATCAAGCTGCCGCATTATGTCGATTTCCAGTCCGAGCTTGAACTGATCCGCAAACTGCGCCGCGAGGCGCAGGCGCATATGCATCAGGAGGCCGCGGAATGAACGGATTGTTTGGCGCAAGCGCCAATGCCTTCGGCGAGAGTATTTTTGGCAAAATGATAAGTGGGGCCTGCCATGTCGGAGTATAATTTTGCCTATCTGGACGAGCAGACCAAACGCATGATCCGGCGCGCGATCCTCAAGGGGCTGGCCATTCCGGGCTATCAGGTGCCGTTTGCCAGCCGCGAAATGCCGATGCCTTATGGCTGGGGGACAGGCGGCGTGCAGGTCACGGCATCTGTTCTGACCCCTGAGGACAAGCTGAAAGTGATCGACCAAGGGGCCGACGATACCACAAACGCTGTCTCTATCCGGCGCTTTTTCGAAAGAACGGCGGGCGTTGCTGTCACCGAAGCGACAAGTCAGGCCAGCGTGATCCAGACCCGCCACCGTATCCCCGAAGAGCCGCTGCATGCAGGGCAAATTCTGGTCTATCAGGTGCCGATCCCGGAACCGTTGCGGTTTCTTGAACCCTCCGAGGTCGAAACCCGCAAGATGCACAGCCTTGAGGAATACGGCCTGATGCATGTGAAGCTTTATGAAGATATCAGCCAGCACGGGGCGATCGCCACGGCCTATGCCTATCCGGTCAAGGTCGAGGGGCGCTATGTGATGGACCCGTCGCCGATCCCGAAGTTTGACAATCCCAAACTGGAAATGGATGCCATCCAGCTTTTCGGCGCAGGCCGAGAGCAGCGGATTTATGCGATCCCGCCGCATACGCAAGTTGTCAGCCTTGATTTCGACGATTACCCCTTTGCGCCGACCAAAGCTGATCACGCCTGCGATCTTTGCGGGGCCGCGGACAGTTATCTGGACGAATTGATCGTTGATGACGCTGGGGGCCGCATGTTCATGTGTTCGGACACGGATTACTGCACCACCCGGCGCAAATCCGGCCATATCGGCGCACAGGGCGTCCCATTCGCGGAGGCCAGCGCATGACCCCCCTTTTGGAAGTCGAAAAGGTCTCGAAGTATTATGGCAAGCGGATTGGCTGTGCCGATGTTTCGTTTGATCTTTATCCCGGTGAAGTCATGGGGATTGTTGGCGAAAGCGGGTCAGGGAAATCCACCCTGCTCAGCTGTCTTGCGGGGCATCTGCCCCCCGATAGCGGTGCCGTGCGTTTTGATACCCGTGCCGACGGTTTGCGCGATACAGTCACGATGAGCGAACCGGAACGCCGCATGCTGGGGCGTACCGACTGGGCCTTTGTGCATCAGCATGCCCGCGATGGTTTGCGTATGAATGTCAGCGCGGGCGGCAATGTGGGCGAGCGCCTGATGGCCGTGAACGCGCGCCATTACGGGGAAATCCGCGATCAGGCGATTGACTGGCTTGGCCGTGTCGAGATCAGCGATGACCGGATTGATGACCGCCCGACCGCGTTTTCAGGCGGGATGCAGCAGCGTTTGCAGATCGCCCGCAATCTGGTGACAGGGCCGCGGCTGGTGTTCATGGATGAACCTACAGGCGGCCTTGATGTCAGTGTGCAGGCCCGCTTGCTGGACCTGCTGCGCGGTCTGGTCCGCGAGATGAACCTGAGCGCCATTATCGTCACTCATGATCTTGCGGTGGTGCGCCTGTTGGCAGACCGGCTGATGGTGATGAAAGACGGATACATGGTGGAAACCGGCCTGACCGACCAAGTTCTTGATGACCCGCAACATCCCTACACCCAATTGCTGGTTTCCTCTGTCTTACAGGTATGATGCGATGATTTCTGTCCAGAATGTTACAAAGTCCTTTAAGCTGCACAATCAGGGAGGGGTCGAGATCCCTGTCGTTTCCGGTGCCAGCTTTGAGATTGCCGCTGGCACCTGTGCGGCACTGGTGGGGGCATCCGGTGCAGGAAAATCGACCCTGATGCGGATGATCTATGGCAACTACCTGACCCAATCAGGCCGGATCATGGTCGGTGAAACGGATGTCGTACAGGCAGAACCCCGCGAGATATTGAAGCTGCGTCGCGAAACGCTTGGCTATGTCAGCCAGTTCCTGCGCGTGGTGCCACGGGTGTCCACGCTGGACGTAGTGGCAGAGCCGCTTCTGGTCACAGGCCATGCAAAAGCCGATGCCATGGCACGGGCCGAAGCCTTGCTTGCGCGCCTGAACATTCCAGAGCGTTTGTGGACACTCAGCCCAACCACATTTTCGGGCGGGGAACAGCAGCGTGTGAACATCGCACGCGGTTTTGCCCACAGCTATCCCGCGATGTTGCTGGATGAACCGACGGCGAGCCTTGACCCGGTCAACCGCGCCACCGTGCTGGAGATGATCAAGGAAGCCAAGGCGCGCGGCGCCGCGATCATCGGCATCTTTCACGATCAGGCGGCAAGGGACGCGATCTGCGATCAGTTGATCGACGTCACCGCCTATGCCCCGCTGTCTGTCGCATGACCGGCCAGTTCATCGCAGTTGTCGGCCCGTCCGGGGTTGGAAAAGACAGCGTCATGGCGGGACTGGTGGCTGCCGATCCGCACTATGTTCTGGCGCGGCGCACCATCACCCGCCCGCAAGATGCAGGCGGCGAGACTTTCACCGAAGCCAGCCGAGAGGCCTTTGCTCAGGCAGTGGCGCATGGGCAATTCGCGCTGCATTGGGAATCCCACGGGCTTTGCTATGGTATCCCCGTTTCTGTACACGACGATCTAGCGGCAGGCCGGCATGTTCTGGCCAACCTGTCGCGTGCAGTCTTGGACAAGGCATTGCGCGCTTTCCCCAATTGCAAGGTTGTCAACCTGACCGCCTCTGCCCAGGTGCTTGCCCTGCGGCTTTCCGGCCGCGGCCGCGAAAGCGCCGATGATATCGCCCGGCGGCTTGCACAGGCCGGACGGGCGATCCCCGAAGGCATCGAATACATCACGGTCGCCAACGAAGGGCCGCTGCACATCACGGTTGCAAAGGTCCACAAGGCACTTCAGCCGGTCAGTGCGGCGCAGTAAAGCTGGTGAAACAGGCCATCCTTATCCTGCCCCATCAGGGTGATCCCGTCCAGAACGGGTGCGGGCGGCAAGACGGGCGCGATCAACGCCGCCAGTTGCGGTTTGGCGGCATCAAGCGTCGCCTGATCCAAAGCGCCCGACAAGGTCATGTGAAAGTGGAAATCGTCAAAGATGAACGGGTAACCCCACGCCAGCATCTGTGCATCCTGTCTGGCCGTCAGCCCCGCCTTGCGCCGCCGCCCGATATCGCTTTCGGACAAGGGCGCGCGAAAGCGATCGAAGTCTTTGACGATTCTTCCCACCCCGTTTTTCAGTTCAGCTGGATCACCCGTTGGCCGCAGCGCCAGAAACCCGTGGTCGGTGACCAATGCGAAGGAACCCAAGGCAATCGCCGCATTTCTGGCCGCAAAGCTGGAAAGCGCTGCGCGAAGCTCTGCCTCGGTGTGGCCATCGGCCAGTCTGAAGGGCGCTTTCAAGGTGGCGTGAAACCCGCAGTTGCCCGGAGTGGCCGTCAGCGCGGCGATGTCCACGCCCGCGACAGTTGGATGCGCCTTTGCGCGGCCCTTGGCGCTGTCCCATCCCAGCCATGCGGCGCCGAAGGTGGCAAAGGCCTCTTCATGCGGCGTGTAGAATATGGCGTAGCGTTCAAACATCAAAATCCCCCAAGGCTTCACGGCTTTTCTCAGAGTAAAGCGACACTGACATGACACAGAACCTGACACTGGCAAACGCGAAACTGATCCTCGCAGACGAGGTTGTGGCGGGGGCCGTCCATATTAAGGATGGTATGATTGCTGATGTTTCACAGGGGACAGGCATACCCAAAGGTGCCATTGATCTTGAAGGTGACTATCTGTCGCCGGGATTGGTGGAATTGCACACTGATAATCTGGAACGTCATTTGTCGCCGCGCCCTCGGGTGAACTGGCCGCACCGCGCAGCTATTCTGGCGCATGACAGGGAGCTGGCGGGCTGTGGCATTACAACAGTCTTTGATGCGATCCGCGTCGGGTCGATCATGTCCAGCGAGACCAGCCAGATGAACCGCTACGCGCGGGCTTTGGCTGATGAACTTCTGCTGATGCGCGACAGTGATGCGCTCAAGATCAGCCACCATCTGCACCTGCGCTCCGAGATCTGCTCGGAAACGCTCTTGGAGGAATTGGAGGAATTCGGGCCAGAGGATCGGATCGGCATTGTTTCGATGATGGATCACACCCCCGGCCAGCGACAATTCAGCGACCTTGCGAAATACAAGGCTTATGTCTGCGGCAAACATGGACTGGACGAACGGGCCTTTGATGCGCATGTGGCATTCCTGTCTGCCTTGCGCAGCAAACTGGGCGATACGCACGAGGATGCCACAGTGATGGCGGCTAAACGCTATGGTGCGTCACTGGCCAGCCATGACGATACGACCGCAGTGCAGGTCGAAAGCAGCCGTGCGCATGGTGTGACCATTGCCGAATTTCCCACGACTTTGGATGCGGCGCTGGCCTGTCACGCGCATGGCATCGCGACAATCATGGGGGCACCCAACATCGTGCGGGGTGGGTCGCATTCGGGCAATGTATCGGCTATGGCGCTCGCCAAGGCAGGATTGCTGGACATCCTGTCATCGGATTATGTCCCGTCAGGCCTTCTTTCGGCCGCGATATTGTTACACGCGGAGTGGGGCAATCTGCCCCGCGCCATTGCGACTGTGACAAAGAACCCCGCGGCTGCGGTCGGTCTGCCCGACCGCGGTGTGATCGCGCAAGGCCTGCGCGCCGACCTGATGTGCTTTCGCCTGAACAAAGGGGACGTGATGGTGCAGTCAGTCTGGTCGCTTGGTCGCCAAGTTAGCTGAGGGTCGCAAGACACGCCATCGCCTTTGCAAGACCAAAGCGTGGTGACCCCGGCAGGATTCGAACCTGCAACCTGCCCCTTAGGAGGGGGCTGCTCTATCCAGTTGAGCCACGGGACCACGCCGCGTAGTAAATGCCTGCCTTTGCCTGTCTGGTCAACGGTCATGCCTGCTGGCTTTTGCTGAAAAGCCCCGTTAACAATGGGGCAACAGGAACGGGATGGCTCCATTGACGAACAAGACCAAGCGGCCTTTGACTTTGCGCGATGTTTCCGAAGCATCAGGCGTCAGCGAAATGACAGTGAGCCGCGTGCTCCGCAACAAGGGCGATGTCAGCGCCGCCACCCGCCAGAAGGTGCAGGATGCTGCAAAGCAGTTGGGATATGTCCCAAACAAGATTGCCGGTGCATTGGCATCGCAGCGCGTGAATCTAGTGGCGGTCATCATCCCTTCGCTTGGCAATATGGTCTTTCCAGAGGTTTTGGCCGGCATTTCCGAGGTTCTTGAAGGCACCGATCTGCAACCGGTTGTCGGCGTCACAGATTATTTGCCTGAAAAAGAAGAGAAAGTCCTGTTCGAGATGCTATCATGGCGACCGTCCGGCGTGATCATCGCGGGTCTTGAGCACTCCGAAGCCTCACAGGCGATGCTGCAACAGGCAGGTATTCCGGTTGTCGAGATCATGGACACGGATGGCGAGCCGATTGATCACTGTGTGGGCATTTCCCATCGCCGCGCCGGGCGCAAGATGGCCGAAGAGATCATTGCGGCTGGTTACAAGCGCATCGGGTTCATGGGTACAAAGATGCCGTTGGACCATCGCGCGCGCAAGCGGTTCGAAGGCTTTACAAGGACATTGGCCAAGGCCGGTATCGAGATTGCGGATCAGGAGTTTTATTCGGGCGGGTCCGCATTGGCCAAAGGCCGCGAGATGACCGCAAAGATGATCACCCGCACACCGGATCTCGATTTTCTGTACTATTCGAATGACATGATCGGCGCAGGCGGTCTGCTTTACCTGTTGGAGCAGGGCATCGAGGTGCCTGGCAAAATCGGGCTGGCGGCGTTTAACGGTGTTGAA
>CAYGMX010000113.1:0-7943 GCA_964351055.1 uncultured Loktanella sp.
GTCATACGCCGAAGGAGGTCACTAAACATAACGCCTACATAAGGTCAGATTGATTGTCTTGGAAGAGGGCAGAAAGCCGCGCAGCTTCTTGCGCAAAGCCAAAGGGCGGATTCACCACAAAAAGGCCCGATCCGACCATCCGGTGCCCGGGACGCGCAGGGGGAAAACCGACCTCATGGGCGATGCCATCGGGCAAGGCGTCCTGCAAGGCTTTGACCATCGGCTTGTGCGGGGCATCGGTCAGGATCGGATACCAGAGCATGATTGCGCCCACCCCCCATTTGCGATGGATTTGCGCAATGGTCTTGGGGATTGTGACATAGTCGGTTTTCACCTCGAACGACGGATCAATGAGCAACAAGCCACGGCGCGGCTCTGGCGGGCATACAGACAAAGCCATCTCCCATCCATCCGTCTGGCGAAAAATGCCGCCATAGGGGGCCATGTTTTCCTGAAGTGCTGCAAATTCCTGCGGATGCAGTTCGGCCAGATGGAGATTGTCCATCGGGCGCAGGCTTTCGGCGGCAATGACAGGTGACCCGGGGTAGGCGGCAGACCCGTGCTTGGCGCGCACCCGCGCCAGAACCGCAGCGTAAGGATGATCAGCGGCGAACCAATCGGCAGCAAGGGCGATCCCTTTGGCCGCTTCGCCCGTCTTTTCGGCTGCGGCATCTGTCAGATCATAAAGCCCCCGCCCCGCATGGGTTTCGATATAGGACAGGGGTTTGTCCTTTTGGATCATATAGGCCAGAATCCACGCCAGAAGGCTGTGCTTGTGCACGTCCGCCAGATTTCCGGCATGATAGATATGTTGATAGGACAGCATCGGTTTTCCTCGCGCGCACGGCTGTTTTGCGACCTATCCCACTCAGGGGTCCAAGTCCATTGAACCCCAGACGGCGGGGTTGCCTGTTTCTTTGAGCATGCTAACTAGGAGGGAGAAATTGGAAAGGAAGCCCATGCTCCTGCGTTATCTTATGGCGGCAAGTCTTGCCGTGACACCTGCGGCACTGATGGCGCAGGAAAAGGCCAATGAAATCGAATTCCGCTTCGGGCTTGGCCCTTCTTTTGGCCCCGGCTATTTCGGTGACGAGGATATTGATCCCGGCGTTGGCTTTAAATTCGGCCTCGAAGGGTTGCGCCTTGGTGGTGTGCCCTTGGGCGGAGGCGAGAATTACGGCTTGGGCTTTGGCGGATCGCTGCGCTTTATCGGCGCGCGCAATGCCGATGACTTTGACGAGCTTGAAGGGTTGGACGACATTGATGCGTCGCTCGAAATCGGGGGCGGTCTGGAATTCAATGCACCTGACTACCAACTTTTCGCAAAGCTGCGCTATGGCGTGATTGGCCACGAATCGTGGGTTGCCGAGTTTGGCGGCGATCTGCTTTACCGGCCGACGGATCAGATCACGTTCAGGGCTGGTCCGCGGGTTTTGATGGGTGATGACGACTATGCGCAAACATACTTCGGCGTAACCGCTGCCGAAGCAGCGGCCAGCAGTCTTACAGAATTCGATGCAGGCAGCGGCATCATCAGTGCCGGCGCGCGCGCCGAGGCGACTTATGCGATCAACAACGACTGGGAAGTCGTAGGGACGATCAGCTACAATCAACTGCGCGAAGACGCTGCCGATAGCCCGATCTCGCAGTCGGACGAACAACTAAGCGGCAGCATCGTGTTGACCCGCCGGATCACTTTCGGGTTCTAGATACCATCAAGAATTGCGCCCATTTGCCGTTCGCGGGAGGTGGGTGCTAGACCAAGCGCGATGTTTCCACAGCCGCCCGCACGAAATCGGCAAAAAGCGGATGCGGCGCAAAGGGTTTGGATTTCAACTCGGGATGAAACTGCACGCCAATGAACCAAGGGTGATCTTCCCATTCCACGATCTCGGGCAACTTGCCATCCGGTGACATGCCAGAGAACTTCAGCCCTGCTTTCTCCAACCTGTCGCGATATTTGACATCTACCTCATAGCGGTGGCGGTGCCGTTCCTCGATGGCTGTCGTGCCATAGATGCCCGCGACTTTTGACCCCTCGGTCAGAACCGCGTCATAGGCGCCAAGCCGCATGGTGCCGCCCTTGTCGTCGTCTGCCTTGCGAGCAACCATATGATTGCCCTGCACCCACTCTTTCAGGTGATAGACCACAGGCTCGAACCGCTTCTTTCCGGCTTCGTGATCGAATTCCTCTGATCCAGCCCTGTCCAGTCCGGCGGTATTGCGGGCGGCCTCGATGACCGCCATCTGCATGCCCAGACAGATCCCCAGATAGGGGATTTTCTTTTCTCGGGCGAATTGTGCCGCCTTGATCTTGCCTTCGGTGCCGCGTTCGCCAAAGCCGCCGGGCACAAGGATCGCGTGGAACCCTTCCAGATAGGGGGCGGCATCTTCACGATCAAAAAGTTCGGCATCGACCCATTCGATCTTGACCTTGACACGGTTGGCCATGCCGCCGTGGGTCAGCGCCTCTGCGATGGATTTATAAGCGTCTTCCAGTTGGGTATACTTGCCAACGATGGCGACTTTGACATGGCCTTCGGGGTTGTGAATCCGGTCATAGACATCGTGCCACATCTCCAGCTTGGGGGCTGGCGCGGGCGAGATTTCAAAGGCATCCAGCACCGCCTGATCAAGACCCTGTTCGTGATAGGCCAGCGGAGCCTCATAGATTGATTTCAGGTCATAAGCCGCAACCACAGAGTCCTTGCGGACGTTACAGAACAACGCGATTTTTTCGCGTTCCTTATCCGGTATCGGTTGTTCGGAACGGCATACCAGAATGTCCGGCGCGATTCCAATGGACTGCAATTCTTTGACCGAGTGTTGCGTTGGCTTTGTTTTGAGCTCGCCAGAGGCCGCCAGATAAGGCAGCAATGTCAGATGCATAAAAATGCACTGGCCGCGCGGTTTGTCGTGCGAAAACTGGCGGATCGCCTCGAAAAATGGCAGGCCTTCGATGTCACCCACCGTGCCGCCGATTTCGCAGAGCATGAAATCGACCTCATCTTCGCCGATCTTGAGGAATTCCTTGATTTCGTTTGTCACATGGGGAACCACCTGAATGGTTTTCCCCAGATAATCGCCGCGCCGCTCTTTTTCGAGGACATTGGAGTAAATCCGGCCCGAGCTTACAGAATCCGTCTTGCGGGCAGGCACACCCGTGAACCGTTCGTAGTGGCCCAGATCAAGATCGGTTTCGGCCCCGTCATCGGTCACAAAGACTTCGCCATGCTCGAAGGGAGACATCGTGCCGGGGTCCACGTTCAGGTATGGGTCCAGTTTGCGCAGCCGTACCGAAAAGCCCCGCGCTTGTAAAAGTGCGCCCAAAGCCGCCGATGCAAGACCTTTGCCAAGTGAGGACACAACGCCGCCGGTGATAAAAATGAAACGCGCCATCGGCTGGGAACCCCCGTGAAAACTTCCAAAAATTGTGGGAAAACGAACCCGAAAATTCGCAATATCACGGGATTTGACTAATACCGGATTCGGACCGGATTGGCAACCGTAGACCCAACATCATGTTGCGGCGCGTATTCGCGCAGCAACCGCTTGTGGTTAATCGCCCGCTGGCAAAAGCGGTTCGTCACCCAAGGACGGGGGCAAAAGGCTGTCACCGAAATCGGGCACCGCAGCACCGTCTTCGCTGGGCACGCCACCCAGACGGTCCGCAACAGACGATCCGGCCGTGTTGCTGGCCGCAATCAACGTCAGAGCGATCGAGGTGCAGATAAAAGCTGCCGCAAGCATCCAGGTGAATTTGCTCATCGCTGTTGCCGCAGGGCGGCTGCCTGTGGCCCCGCCACCGCCGCCCATGCCAAGACCGCCACCTTCGGACCGCTGAAGCAGCACAGTGCCGATCAAGCTGAGCGCAAGGATCAGGTGGATGATAAGGACAACGTTTTCCATTTCGGGCCTTTCGGGGCGTTCACGAACAAGCGGTATCTAAAAGTCTTGACGCCGTCCCGCAACCCCTGAAAACCCTTATTCGTCGATGTCATCCACATCAGCTTGTCCGGTAAGCCTGCGGCGCACAATCGACCATGACAGCCCCACCGCCAAAACGATGGAAAGGGTGAACAGTCCGATCCATGTATTCACTGAAGGGTTGTCCAGACTGATGACCCCCTGATCGAACAGAACCCAAAGCACTGTCCCCACCACGGCCAAGATAAGGATCATCCCGAAAAGCCCGATGGATCGCAGCGTGGCGCGCAGGTAGATGATGTACCCCACCAAAAGGATCAGGCCGAACAGAACCGTCAGAGACAGGTTCGTTTGATAGTTCGCGAGGCTCCAGCGCACATAGTTCCACTCGGTCGGATTATAGGTCGCCACCAGCAAGAAAAGCGCAAAGACCCAGCGAATGATGAAACCCATGATATGCCTCACTTCTTTTGTGCCTTTGGACAATGGCGGGGCAGGGCAGTCCTGTCCAGCCTGCATGCTTCGCAAATTTGCGGTTTCCCATCGGCAGGGGCGGCGATATAGGGGGAACGCAATCTGCAAAGGAATGAATATTCATGGCAAACGTAGTGGTCGTCGGTGCGCAATGGGGCGATGAAGGCAAAGGCAAGATCGTCGATTGGCTTTCCGAACGGGCTGATGTCATCGCGCGCTTTCAAGGCGGCCATAACGCAGGTCACACGCTCGTCATTGACGGGGCAGTCTATAAACTGCACGCCTTGCCGTCGGGCGTTGTGCGCGAGGGCAAGCTTTCGGTCATTGGCAACGGTGTTGTGCTTGACCCTTGGCACCTGCTGTCCGAGATCGACACGCTGCGGGCGCAAGGTGTGACGATCACCCCTGAAACCTTGATGATTGCCGAGAATACGCCATTGATCCTGCCGTTTCACGGTGAATTGGACCGCGCCCGTGAAAGCCAGAACGCTGTCGCCAAGATCGGCACGACCGGTCGCGGCATCGGTCCTTGCTATGAAGACAAGGTGGGCCGCCGTGTCATCCGTGTGGCTGATCTGGCCGATGCTGCCACGTTGGAACTGCGACTGGATCGCGCCTTGGTCCACCACGATGCGCTGCGGCGCGGGCTGGGCCTTGATCCCATTGACCGGGACGCAGTGCTGGCCAAACTGCGCGAGATCGCAGCTGGCATTCTTGAATATGCCGCCCCGGTCTGGAAGGTGCTGAACGAAAAGCGCAAGGCAGGCAAGCGTATCCTCTTTGAAGGGGCGCAAGGCGCGCTTCTGGACATCGACTTTGGGACATATCCCTTTGTGACCTCCTCGAATGTGATCGCAGGTCAGGCGGCAACAGGTGTGGGCCTTGGCCCGGGCGCCATTGATTTCGTGCTTGGGATCGTCAAAGCCTATACCACCCGTGTCGGCGAAGGGCCGTTCCCGACCGAATTGCTAGACGATGATGGCGAGCGCCTTGGCACACGGGGCCACGAGTTTGGCACCACAACAGGGCGCAAGCGCCGCTGCGGCTGGTTTGATGCCTGCCTGCTGCGCCAGACTTGCGCGACATCTGGCGTGTCGGGCATCGCCCTGACAAAACTCGACGTGCTGGACGGGTTCGAGGTTCTCAAGATCTGCGTGGGCTATGAACTGGACGGCAAGACGCTCGATTATCTGCCGACCGCTGCCGACCAGCAGGCCCGCTGTACGCCAATCTACGAGGAAATCGAAGGCTGGTCGCAATCGACCGAAGGGGCGCGGTCATGGGCTGACCTGCCGGCGCAGGCGATCAAATACGTGCGGCGCATCGAAGAGTTGATCGACTGCCCCGTCGCCCTAGTTTCCACCTCACCGGAAAGGGAAGACACCATTCTGGTGACAGATCCTTTCGCGGATTGAGGTGACATGACTTATAAAGCACGCAAACGGCTGGCCCTCTTTGTCTTGGTGGTCGGACTGCCGATCTACATTATCATTGCGGTAACAATCATGAGCGCGATGATGAACCAATCCGTGCGGTTTCCGTTGATGATCGAATTCATCGTCTATGTCGGTTTGGGCATCGGCTGGGCTTTTCCGTTGAAATGGGTTTTCAAAGGCATCGGTCAGCCGGATCCTGACGAAAGCAACAGACCCTAAAGTATCAAGGCGGGGCCATCGACCCCGCCTTTCTTTTTCTTGCTACTGCGCGATGGTCAGCCTTGTGCTGCCTTGTCATCATCGGGACGATACTGGGTATTGCCTGAAACCCTGAAGCGGCCATTGCTCAACTTGATCAGTTTGCCCTGACGCAAAAGGCGGCCAAAATAGCGCAGACCGTCTTCGCGTGAGATTTCTTCTTTTGATGTCGCTTGGACGACTTTCATGACTTGTGGGCGAGAAAAATCTTCTTCGCCCTCGACATAACAAAGATATGCCCCTGCGGCTTCCAGCAGATCAGCAAGCTCCACAGCGCCTTGGGATGCAGCAAACTCCGCAAAACCAGTGGTTTCGGCCACACCGCTCGCTTCTTTCAATTCCGCAATCGACCGCAACCGTGCAGAGGCCGCATCAAGCGGTTTGCCGTCCGTCACATCGCGTTTCGCGGTGGCAACAGGCGCAGGTGTTTCCTCGGCCTCTTCAGTCTGGTCATCGGCTTCTTCGGACCCCTGCTCTGCGGCGTCATTTTTGACCAGCTTGAGTGGTGAAGACGCTTGCGCCTTTTCTTCGGCCTCATGTGCGCCAAGGTCATCCTTGAACACTTCGTCAGGATCAGGTGCTTTCTCGCCTTCGTCACCAAGTTGACGCGCGGCTTCTGTTGCCGCCACCGCGGCCTTCAACTGCGCGAAAGCATCACGATGCCGGCGGCTTTCGGGTTTGTTCAAGTGCTGGTCCGTCTGCGACATGATCCGGCTCATTGCATCATCAACACTCCGTGGCAGACCGTGGCGGGCCACAGCATTGCCATGGCGCGCGGCGATCTCGGCTTCGACCTTTGCGACTTCATCGCGCAAGTTGAAATCATCGTCTTCGTCATCTGGCAGATCGTTGTCCCGCGATGCGACGTCACGGTATGTCAGCACAAGTGTAGACCGGTCCGGTTCTGGCGCCTTTTCAGGTTCTTCGGGCTGCTCATCCGTATCTTCTGCGCCAAGAGCCCCGTCTTCGGCCACCTCCGCGTCATCCGCCTCCAATTCGGCGGCCTCAAGATCATCGGCCTCCAAATCATCAGTCTCAATGTCATCGGCATCAAATGCTGCGGCAAGCTCGTCTTCGTCCAGTGATGTTGCCGGTGCGTCTTCCGCATCGTCCATTTCGGCAGTGACTTCTGCAACTTCTTCGTCGTCGTCGATCATGGCGGCGGTTTCAAGAACGTCCTCATCTTCATCAGACCCGGTCATGTCTGCGGCTTCTTTTATGGCGTCGTCCACGTCATCGTGCTGTTCCACTGGTTCGTCGGCCAGAGCGTCGTCTGCGATCGCATCTTCGAACTCCGGTTCCAGCAGGACATTTTCGTCCTGCTCCGCATCGTCATCTTCAGCCAACACATCATCATCTTCTGCCAGCGCACTGCTTTCGACATATTGGTCGGATGCATCCAGAATCCGGGTCTGAGAGCTTCGTTTGGCAAGATCGGCAAGGCGCTGGGCAAGGGGATTTGCCGCGCGAGGAGCCGGTGCAGGCTCGGTCAGATCCTCTGCATAGCCTGTCTCTTCTTCAAGAGTTTGGGTCGCCTGCGTGACGGCGCGAATACGCTCCAGTTTGTCAGCGACACTTGTGTCAAAGTCGACTTCAGCGCTGTCATCTCCTGCGTCGTCATCTTCAAAATCGTCGTACGCCGCAGCGGTGTCATCCATTTCGATAACGCCGAACACGTCATCAAGCGAGGGCGCGTCAGCAGGTACTTCGTTTTCGGCATCATCCTTGCGCAGGCGCAGGCTGACCTTGTTGCCTTCACCAGCGACATCGACCTCTGCGCCGGTTTGTTCTTGGGTCAGCTTTGCAAGCGTTGCCATGTCGGGCGCTTGCGGCGCCACATCCATGAAA
>CAYGMX010000114.1:0-7878 GCA_964351055.1 uncultured Loktanella sp.
GAACAGGTATCCCGCACTGGCGATATCCGCGATTGTCATTTCGTCCGCCGCCAGCCAGTTGCGGCCCGCGAGGTGTGCTTCCATCACCTTGAGCGCCGAAGCAAAGCGCATGGCAAGAAAGCCGTTCACATCGGCATTGCGTTTCACCTCGGGCAGAAAGTTCATGTTAAAGCGCAAGGTTCCAGCAACGCCCGACACCTTGTGGTTGTCAAAGAACATCCAGCGCAGCACTTCGCGGCGCTCTGCTGCGGATTTGCCTCCCAGTTTGCCAGTCTTGGAACTGATATAGTCCTGAATGACGGCGGATTGGGTCAGGACCGTATCGCCATCCTCCAGCACGGGCACTTCGCCCATCACGTTCAGCGCACGGTATTCCGGTGTGCGCGTGGCACCGTTGAAAAAGTCCACGAATACCGGCTCCCAGGATTCGCCGGCCAATGTCAGGGTGAGGGCGGCCTTATAGGCGTTTCCGCTTTCGCCAAAGCAATGCAATTTCATGGTCATCGTACAGGCCTCCCAACCTTTCGCGCGATGTCGGCAACCGGACATCCGTGACCGCCGCCCCTGTGAAGGCGCGCCATCCGGCAGCTTAGAAGTTTGCAGCCTCGAGCGCCATGACAGTTTCGCCGCCGCTGGTGATACGGGTCAGGTGCATTGCCGTGGCGGGAAGTTGGCGGGCCATATAATAACGGCCCGTGGCGATCTTGGTTTCATAGAATGCGGTGTCGGATGCACCTGCCTCCAGCGCCTCCATCGCCGCCTTTGCCATACGCGCCCACATCAGCCCAAGGCAGACGTGGCCCATCATGTGCATGAAGTCATAAGACCCCGACAGCGCATTGTTCGGCTTTGTCGCGTTCTGCATAAAGTACATGCCAGCGGCTTGCAGGTCTTTCGACGCGGCCTTGAGCGGGGTCAGGAAATCCTTGTTCAGCGCCTCGTTGCCTTCGTTTTCCTTGATGAAAGTCTTGATCATCTCGAAGAACGCCATGACGTGCTTGCCGCCGTCCAGCGCCAGCTTGCGGCCGACAAGATCAAGCGCCTGCACGCCGTTCGCCCCCTCGTAAATCATCGCGATCCGAGCGTCGCGGGCATATTGGGACATGCCCCATTCTTCGATATAGCCGTGACCGCCGTAAACCTGTTGGGCGGCGGTGGCATATTCGAAACCCTTGTCGGTCAGGAAACCCTTGATCACAGGTGTCATCAACGAAATCAGGCCATCGGCGTCCTTGTCACTGTTCTTGTGCGCGCGGTCTATCAGGTAAGCCCCCCAGAACGTGAAGGCCCGCGCGCCTTCAACGAATGATTTCTGCTCCATCAGGTTGCGGCGGATATCGGGATGCACGATCAGCGGATCGGCAGGGCCGTCAGGGTTTTTCGACCCTGTCACATCCCGCCCTTGCAGACGGTCGTTGGCATAGGCCACGGCGTTCTGATAGGCGGCTTCGGCTTGGGCGTATCCTTGCAGGCCCACACCCAGACGCGCTTCGTTCATCATCGTGAACATCGCGCGCATGCCTTTGTGTTCTTCACCCACAAGGAAACCGGTCGCTTCGTCATAGTTCATCACGCAGGTCGAATTGCCGTGGATGCCCATCTTTTCTTCGATCTTGCCGACGGATACGCCGTTGCGCTGCCCCAGCGATCCATCGTCGTTGACGATGAATTTGGGGACGATGAACAAAGACACACCCTTGATGCCTTCGGGTCCGCCCTGAATTTTGGCCAGCACAAGGTGGATGATGTTTTCGGCCATGTCATGTTCACCGGCAGAAATAAAGATTTTCTGCCCCGTGATCTTGTAGCTGCCATCGCCATTCGGCACGGCCTTGGTGCGCATCAGGCCCAGATCGGTGCCGCAATGCGGTTCGGTCAGGTTCATGGTGCCTGTCCATTCGCACGTTGTGAGCTTGGGCAGGTAGGTCTGTTTTTGTTCGTCCGATCCATGCGCATAGATGGCGGAATAGGCCCCGTGGGTCAGGCCCTGATACATGTTAAAGGCCATGTTGGCCGAAACAAAAGGCTCCTGTGCTGCCGTGTGCATCACATAAGGCAGGCCCTGACCGCCATATTCCGGATCGCAATCCATCGCGGTCCAGCCACCGTCTTTCATCTGCTGGAAGGCTTCCTTGAAACCTGTCGGCGTGCGCACGATACCGTTTTCCAGCACGCAGCCTTCCTTGTCGCCAACTACGTTTAATGGGTGCAACACCTCCGTTGCGACTTTGCCCGCCTCTTCGACAACAGCACTGGTGAAATCGCGGTCGAGGTCTTCAAACCCCGGAATGTCCTGTTCGCTGACCTTCAACAGGTCATGCAGCACAAACTGGATATCTTTGTTGGGTGCGTTGTAGATCGGCATCTGGTGTCTCTCCGTTAAATCTTAGGCTGGCCTTGTTAGGCCGCGGCTGTTTTCTGTTTGGCCAGTTGGGCAAGCTTTTCTGCACCCCAAGCCATCTGTTCTTTCAATTCGCCGATAGCCTCATCCAATTCGGCCTTCTGGGCTTCCATGTCGGCAAGGTGGCGTTCGGCCAGTTCGTAGGTCTTGGACAGTTGTGCCTCTTGGCCGTCACCCATGTGATAGAGGTCAAGCAGCTGTCGGATTTCTTCCAAGGAAAAGCCAAAGCGCTTGCCGCGCAGAATCAGCTTGAGCCGCGCGCGGTCGCGCTTGGTGAAAAGGCGCCGTTGGCCCTCGCGGATCGGGAACAGCAGTTCCTTGGCTTCGTAAAAACGCAGTGTGCGGGGGGTGACATCAAATGCCTCGCACATGGCGCGTATGTTCAGTGTATCGGTCGTCATCGGTCCATTCCTTTGAGCGTGGTTGAATTTCCACGCATCTGCGGATGTTTGTCCTACCTTACAAGCAAAGGTGACGTTAACGTAAACATAACGTGGCGTCACAGTGGAGTTGACGAAAGGTCAGGAAAGATGACGCAGGGTCAGGCGCAATAATGAAACTGCGAAAATGGATGCTTGGTCCGCTTTGGCGTTGCGCACAAAGGGGTCCGGCGGGCGGCAGGCAGCCTTGGAGATGGCCCAACCCTTGCGGCCGCGCGGGCATTCACCCACGTTCTTCCGGCGCATCTGACACGAATGTGAACAACGGACTTTGGATCGCTGGCTTCAGCCGAGTGATTTTGCGGTTTCG
Source organism: uncultured Loktanella sp. (assembly GCA_964351055.1). Lineage (GTDB taxonomy): Bacteria > Pseudomonadota > Alphaproteobacteria > Rhodobacterales > Rhodobacteraceae > Yoonia. The sequence goes on from CAYGMX010000114.1 coordinate 3,152, forward strand.
TCCCGCAGCATTTTCAACTCTGCCATCGTGTCATCAAGTTGCTTTTTCTGCTCTGCAAGCTCGCTCATCTGCTTGTCAGCCAGCAAGATCCATTCGCGCATCTGGGCTGTCGTGCCTTCGCGTTCATAGATCAGCAGCCACTTGCGAATGTCCTCAAGCGAGAATCCGAACCGGCGCCCGCGCAGAATCAAGGTCATCCGCGCAAGTTCCTTTGCCCCGTAAAAACGGGACCGCCCTTCCTTTTCCGGCATGAGCAGTTCGATATACTCGTAATAGCGCAAGGTGCGAGGTGTCACATCGAATTTTGTGCACATCTCTTTAAAAGTAAGGCGCTTTCCGGTCATTTCTCTCTCCCTGCCTTGATCGTAGCGGCAAGTTTCGGGGCGGGCAACAGCAGCATGGCGGGTCTGCCGCAGGCAGCGCAATTGTGATGGGGTGATTTGGTGGCATATTGCCCCGATCGGATGTATCGGATGGTTCAGCACGGCACCCTGTCCGAAAGGAGCAACCATGTCAGACGCCCAAGAAACCCGCCGTGAACTGCTGGCGCGCAAATTCATCGAGGCCTTGCCGCACGCGCGCGAACTTGGCATGGAACTGACCCAGATCGGTGATGGTAAGGCCGTCATCGGCATGGATTACGATCCTCGACTGGTGGGTGATCCGGAAACCGGCGTGATTCATGGCGGCGCCGTGTCTGCCTTGATGGATACCTGTGCCGGTGCGGCTGTCATGGCCCATCCGTCCGCACCGGTTGCGACTGCGACGCTGGACTTGCGCATCGACTATATGCGCCCCGCGACCCCGGGTGAGAGGATTACGGCAACAGCGGAGTGTTACCATATCACCCGTTCGGTTGCCTTCATTCGTGCCACCGCAGTCGATGCCGATCCCACGCGCCCTGTGGCAACGGCGACGGGCGCATTCACGATTGAAAGTGCAAAATCATGAGCCGCCGTCCAGAGCCAGTTCAGGTGATCAAGCAACGCCGCGATGCGACCTTGCAAAAGCTGGTGGCCGGCGTGCCCTATATCCAGTTTCTGGGCATCCAGATCGACCGGCGAGGCGACGAACTAACTGCCATTTTGCCCTATGCCGACAAGCTGATCGGCAACCCGATGTTGCCTGCGATCCATGGCGGTGTCACGGCGGCCTTTCTGGAAGTGACAGCGATTGTCGAACTCAGTTGGGCGATGATCTGGGAGGACATGGAAGCGGGCAAGGTCAACGACGATGCCCCGCGCATCCAGTTGCCCAAGACGATTGACTTTACCGTGGACTATCTGCGATCCGGCCTGCCCCGCGATGCCTATGCGCGGGCGCGGGTCAACCGGTCGGGGCGCCGCTATGCGTCGGTGCATGTCGAAACATGGCAGGACAACCGCAGCCGGCTTTTTGCGCAAGCGACAGGGCATTTCCTGATGCCGGACCGCGATGGCTGAGGTGCCGCTGCTGACGCACCGGCGCGTACTGGCGATTGCGATCCCCATTGTTCTGGCCAATGCGACCGTGCCGATCCTTGGCGTGGTCGATACGGCCGTTGTGGGGCAGTTGGGCGAGGCCGCCCCGATTGGCGCTGTGGGGATCGGCGCGATCATCCTGTCGGCAGTCTATTGGGTCTTCGGCTTTTTGCGGATGGGCACAACCGGATTGACCTCGCAAGCTGCGGGGGCAGGGGATCAGGACGAGGTGCAGGCGCTCTTGTCGCGTGCGCTCTTGATCGGGATTGCCGCAGGGCTAGTCATAATCGCTGCACAAGTCCCGATTTTTCTAGGCGCGTTCTGGGTGTCTCCCGCAAGTGCAGAGGTGGAAAGCCTTGCCCGCGATTATATGACGATCCGCGTCTGGTCCGCACCCGCCACGATCGCGCTATACGGGATCACCGGCTGGCTGATCGCGCAGGAACGGACGCGAGCGGTCCTTGTGTTGCAGGTTGCCATGAACGGCGCGAATATTGTGCTGAGTTTCTATCTTGGCCTGGCCCTTGAATGGGGTGTGCAGGGTGTGGCTTGGGCGACTTTTGCTGCGGAATGGGCAGGGCTGGCGCTGGGCTTGTGGTTCTGCCGCGATGCTTTTGCAGGCACGGCATGGCGCACAGCGGCGCGTCTGTTCGATATGGTCAGGCTCAAGCATATGGCGGTGGTGAATACCGATATCCTGATCCGGTCAGTGCTCTTGCAGGCGATCTTTGTCAGTTTTCTGCTTTACGGGTCCGATTTCGGCGATGTTCAACTGGCCGCGAACCAGATCTTGATGCAGTTTCTGAACGTCACCGCCTATGCGCTGGACGGGTTCGCCTTTGCAGCAGAGGCGATGGTGGGGCAGGCGCTGGGCGCGCAGGCGCGGGCGGCCTTGCGGCGCAGTGCCGTTCTCAGCAGTCTTTGGGGGACGGGGGTATGCGCGTTGCTGGCGCTATGCTTTGCCGTTTTCGGCGGTCCGGTCATTGATCTGATGACCACAGCCCCCGAGGTGCGTGATGCCGCCCGCATCTATCTGCCCTATATGGTGGCTGCCCCGATAGTGGGCGTTGCCGCTTGGATGCTGGACGGCATTTTCATCGGGGCTACACGCACCAAGGATATGCGCAACATGATGCTAATCTCGACCGTGGTCTATTTTGCGACGGTCATCCCTTTGATGGCGATGTTTGGCAATCACGGTCTTTGGGTCGGTTTGCTCCTGAGCTTTGTGGTGCGCGGGGTCACGTTGGGGTGGAAATATCCCGCACTGGAAGCACAGGCTGACACCGCCCGATCACGTCCAGTCGCTGCGGCCTGATCCGACGGCCTCGGCCACATTGGCGAACCCGTCGCGTTTCAGCAGAGCATCAAGGCCAGACGCGATATCGCCCGCCAAGGAAATGCCGCCATAGACAAGAGCGGTGTAAAGCTGCACCGCCGCCGCGCCCGCGCGGATTTTCTGATAGGCCTGTGCGGCAGTGCTGACGCCGCCAACCCCGATGATCGGCAAGGTGGTCAGGCCCGTCGCCTGTGCCAAGACGCGCGTTGATTTCTCGAAAAGCGGCTGACCGGATAGCCCGCCCTGTTCGGCCTTGTGCGGCCCGTGCAGCCCGTCACGATCAAGCGTCGTATTGGTCGCGATGATCGCCGCGATGCCAGAGGCATTGGCGACTTCGGCGACCTCTGCAATCTCGTCACTGGTCAGGTCCGGGGCGATCTTCAGGAAGATCGGGATCGGGTTGGCGAGCCCCGCTTGCGCCTCCATCACGCCAGCAAGCAATGCTGCAAGCGCTGCCTTGCCTTGCAGATCGCGCAGCTTTTCTGTGTTGGGCGAGGACACATTGACGGTCGCGAAATCCACCACCGCCCCGCAATGGGCAAGGACCGTGGCGAAATCCGCGGATTTATCAAGGCTGTCCTTATTGGCCCCAAGGTTCAGGCCGATCACGGCACCTTTGGGGCGGGCGGCGAGGCGGGTCGCAATTGCGTCCATCCCGTCGTTGTTGAAGCCAAAGCGATTGATCGCGGCCTTGTCTTGGGCCAGCCGGAACAGGCGGGGTTTGGGGTTGCCGTGTTGCGGGCGAGGGGTCGCGGCACCGACCTCGAGAAAACCGAAACCGGTGCGGGACAGGGCGTGCAAAGCTGTCGCATTCTTGTCAAAACCGGCGGCAAGACCGACTGGATTGGGCAGATCGAGGCCCGCCAGTATGGTGCGCAAACGCGCAGAGGTCACAGGCCCGCTGCTGGGGCCAAGCCCTGCGTTCAGTGCCTTGAGCGCGAGACCATGGGCAGTCTCGGGATCGATCCGGCGCAAGGCGGTCAGCCCGATCTGTTCGAGCGCTTTCATGTCAGGTCGGGGAACTGGTGGATGTCGCCCACAAGCGGCAGCGGCCTGCTCCAGAGCACATCATCCATCCGAAGCTTGCGATAAAGGTGCGGGAAAAGCACGCCTTCGCGGGCCGGTTCCCATTTCAAAGGATCAAGCCCCTCGGCCTCAATCGCAAGCAAGACCAGCCCATCAACTTGCGCAAAATACTTCGCCGCTGTTTCGGCCACGGTCTCGGCGGTCGAAAAATGGATATAGCCATCGGTCACATCAATCGGCGCGCCGGTGGTTTCACCGTCGGCTTGCAGGGCCGCCCATTCGGCGGCGCGGAATATCTTGTAGATCAACATGACAGCGTCATGGCCTTTGCGCAAATAATGGTCAAGCGCCGGATGATTTGCGAATTGACGCTAGGGCGGCGGCGGGGAGGGGTTATTGGGTTTGACTCTCTCAAGAGCGCTCGCCAATCTGATCGCATTCCGAAACTGGGGGACTTGATCCAATGAATTCACGTATACTGACGACCACCTGTGCTTTGGCACTCTCGGCGGGGGCTGCATCGGCCGACTATACCTTGCACATCATTCATACCAACGACTTGCACAGTCGGATCGAACCGATCAATGCCTTTGATTCGACCTGCGGCGCTGAAGATAACGCCGCCGGAGAGTGTTTTGGCGGTGTGGCGCGTGTCATCACCAAAATCAACGAGTTGCGCGAAGAGCTTGCAGGGCAGAACGTGCTCGTCCTTGATGCGGGCGACCAATATCAGGGCAGCCTGATGTACACGACCTACAAGGGCGATGTCGAAGCCGAGTTTATGAACGTGATCGGCTATGATGTGATGGCTGTGGGCAACCATGAATTCGACGATGGCGATGAAGGCCTGCGCAAATTGACGGATGCGGTTTCGTTTCCGGTCATCTCGGGCAACATCGATG
>CAYGMX010000115.1:0-7851 GCA_964351055.1 uncultured Loktanella sp.
TTTCCAGCGAAACAACGTCAATTTCCGCCACGGCTTCGCGCCAGACCTCGATCACCGTACCTCCGGTCAGGTCGATAAATGGATTGATATCCTCTGCCACCGCGTCAGTTGCGGGCAACACGGTCGCAATCCTGAGCGGCGCATCTATCTTTGACAGCGCAGTGCGGGCCTCTTGAAGGGTTGGTTCAGCGTTGACCGTGTCAATCAGAAAGCGCAGTTCGATATTCACAGCACTTGTCATCAGGCGCGTCACGCCTTCAAAGTGGCGCTGGATAAACACAACCGAGACAAGAAGTTGCAGCAGCAAGACCGGCAAAATCAGGATAAGCGCAGCACGGGCATAAATCCCGCGCGGCATATAGTTCTTGATCCATCCAAATCCCATGGTTGCAGGCTATCGGGCCTGACTTCAAACGGAAAGCACCGATCGTGACGGCTGGTCCGGAATTTGCGCCGCAAGCCGGTGCGCCATTACCGCTCTTGCCTGGTCTTGATCTGATCCTCGCACCTAATCCGACACCTATGACGTATCTTGGAACAAACACCTATGTTCTGGGGACGGACAGGCTTGCCATCATTGACCCCGGACCGAACGACCCGCGGCACCTGCGCGCACTTCTTGACCGGATCGGCAAAGGCAGGGTCACGCATATTCTCGTGACGCACAGCCATATGGACCACTCGCCGCTCGCGCGGCCCTTGCAAAAGATCACGGGCGCTCCGGTCTATGCCTTTGGCGATAGCGATGCTGGCAAAAGCCCGATCATGACGCAGCTCTCAGCTCAGGGCGCCACGGGCGGTGGTGAAGGGATCGATCGCCAATTTGCGCCAGATCATCTGCTGGCGGACAGTCAGACAGTCACGGGCGCATGGGGCAAAATCACCGCCCTTCACACGCCGGGTCATACGGGCAATCATCTTTGTTTCATCTGGGATGATGTGGTCTTCACCGGCGATCATGTGATGGGCTGGGCCAGTTCGCTGGTGTCGCCGCCAGACGGTGACCTTTCCGACTTCATGGCGTCATGTCGCCGGCTTCAAACGATCCCCGCGCAGCGATACTTTCCCGGACACGGCGCGCCCATCACCGATCCCCAAGGCCGGCTGGCATGGCTGATCGCGCATCGGGAAAACCGCGAAGCGCAGATCGAAATGGCACTGTCGCATGGTCCCAAAACCGTTGCCGCAGTGGCACAACACGTCTACGCCGATGTGCCTGTTGGCTTGCTGGCAGCGGCTGAGCGCAATGTTTTTGCTCATCTGATCGATTTGCACCTGCGCGGGCGCGTGACCGCCAGACCTGTGCTTTGCGCTACGGCCACCTTTGCGTTGACCCAGACGTAAACAGCACCTGCCCAAGTTTTACGAAAACTGGCCAAAAGGCTCTGGACGTCACAGAATCGCATTGCTATAGGGACGCGAGTGTTCCGACGTAGCTCAGCGGTAGAGCAGTTGACTGTTAATCAATTGGTCGTAGGTTCGATCCCTACCGTCGGAGCCAATTTACACCACATTTCAAAGACTGATGACGTTGGGCCCAGCACGCGCGTGTTGCACGCGTGAACTGGTTTCATCATGGCTTTTGACCGCAAGTGACACATGACGCCCAAAGCGCAATCCCTGTGTCTCGACAGAGATTACCTCGCATGAGTGTATCGGCGCAGGCCTTTGAGAACAAACCGCTGTGCCCATCCTATTGGGATGCAACTGGCTAGTGGTTGCCTCACAGTCATTGATAAGTTTCGTCTTTGTGCTTGCGGCGTGAATCTTTGCCTTTTTCAAAGCATGTGTCGGAATGCCAAGCCCCGTTTGGGGTGTCAGCCAAGCAGCAAACCTAAAGGCACCAGACCAGAAAGGACCTCAAGGAATAGGTCCCTTCCTTGCAAACCGGATGAGCCCTCAAAAGTCTTGCCAGAAATTGTCTGACTGACCCACCACAGATCCGCGTTTGGCATTCCCACGCCCGTTCACCGCTATTAACTGGCTTGCCTCGCGCAATTCGGGCCCGGTCACAACGGGTTGGGGCACGAACAATGCAATGTTATCGACCATCTGCTCAGGCAGGTCCGGTGACGTCCTGAGCTTGAAATGGTTAACAAGTTCCGTCAGTTCGCCCGCATCGCCATTCAGGGCATGGCTGTTGGTTGTGGCTTGCTCGACCATTGCCGCGTTCTGTTGGGTCACCTTGTCGAGCTGGGTCACACCGATATTGATCTCGCCCAGACCGGTTGATTGTTCATGTGCGCCAGCGGCGATTTCGCCGATATGGCCGGAAATATTATTGATATGCGCCGCAATCTGCACCAGTACATCGCCAGCCTGCCCAACCAAACTGACACCACGCTCGACATGGCCAGAGCTTTCACCGATCAGAGTCTTGATCTGCTTGGCGGCATCAGAAGACCTCTGCGCCAGCGCACGCACTTCCGAGGCCACAACCGCAAAGCCCCGCCCCGCTTCACCCGCGCGCGCTGCCTCGACCCCTGCATTCAACGCCAACAGGTTTGTCTGGAAGGCGATGTCGTCAATCACACTGATGATATGCGATATTTTTTCCGACGACCTTTCAATCTCTGTCATTGCGCTGACAGCATTCTGAACCACGGGTTTACTCAACTCCGCATCCTTGCGGGCATCCGCAACCACTGCCTCGACCTCCTGTGCGCCGGTCGCAGCCGACCTCACACTTGCTGTCAATTCATCGAGCGCCGCTGCGGTCTGCTCTAGTGTTGCGGCTTGATTTTCGGTCCTGCGCGACAGATCATCCGACGCTCTGCTCATGTCGTCGGACCGCCGCCGGATCACGCCCGCGCGGGCGACAACTGACCCGATTGTCGCATTCAGGTTGGCGAGTGTGCGGTTGTAATCCTCGCGCAGTTGTTCGTATTCATCTGGAAACGGTGCCTTGATTTCCTCCATCAAGTCCCCATCGGCTAGTCGGGTGAGGGCTGTACTCAAGCGCTGCACAACCTTTGCCTGTTCAGCTTGACGGATCTGCCTTTCCTGCTCGGCCGCATCGGACGCGGCGAGTTTGTCGCGAAACGCCATAAGGATGTTGGACAGCGCACCGATCTCGTCACCCCTGCCCTGTTCGGCAAGGATTATGTCATAATCCTTTTCAGAAACCCGCTGCATCGCAACGCCAAGCCGCCCCAAAGGACCGCTGACAGAGCGTGCAGTCAACCAGCCCAGAAAGATGCCCGCACCGGCAACCAGAAGTGTGATCGCAGTCATCTTGTTGCGGACATTGATTGCGGGAATATTCACCTCGGCCAGAGCAATTTCCCCGACCACGCCCCAATTTGCGCCAAAGACATTGATGTTTGTAGCCTTGGTCAGCACCTCTTCACCCGCAATCCCGACAGTGCCCGACATGAACGACGGGTCCGGCTCCAACGCCTCCACGGCTTGGGCCAACTGGCTGACATCGTCAAGAACCGCATGCCCGGCCTCGAACCGCGACGCACTGCGCGTTCGCAGATCCCAGCCCACCACATAGACTTCACCAGTTTCTCCCAGCCCGATCGGATTATTCACGATCTTCTCGATCTGGTTGATCGGGAGCTGGATTGCGAAAACGCCAATCGTCTCGCCTGTTTCGCCAAGGACGGGTGTTGCGATGAAAGATGCAGGCGCATTCGCGCTGGGCGCATAGGCGGTGAAATCGGCAAAATAGACCTGCCCCGCCTCCCCGTCACGCGCGGCCGAAAAAGCCTCGGCCAGACCTGTGGCGGCAAATGGGCCAGAGATAAAGTTGGTCGCATAATCCGCTTCTTTGGCAACAGAATACATCAGATCGCCATCGAGATTGAACAAGAAGACATCGTAATAGCCAGCTGTCTGCTTGACCTGCCGGAAATAGGGATGAAATCGCCCGTGTTGGAAATGGTAGGGAACCGCTTGCGGTGCCTGATCAAAACGGTCCCTTTCGCCCAAGGGGTAAGGGTTGTTGGTCACATAGGCCGCTTGAATCCCCGCACTGTCGATCATGACGTTATACGCGCTTTGAAACCCCGTCACAGCCGACACCACGGTAGGGTCAGTCCCGAACCCGCGAACATCGCTGCCGGTGTTTTCGAACCATGCCAAAAGTGCATCGCCACGACTTTCGGTCAGCACCCGAAAACTGGTACGGGCCTGTTCGAGAATGTTGCGCTGGAAATCAAGGTATCCCACGACCGCGATGCTGACGCTTGCCGCTACGCAGAGCGCGGCGATCACGCTCGGCAGTTTCCGCGAAAGCGGGATTGTCTTCAGAAATGTCATGATTCCCCCGGTATTTCATCAAAGCCATTCCCGCGTCTTGACCTATCCCGCTTAAGATCACATTAAGCGCCGCAAATGCTGGCAACACGCCAGGGCAGGGTCGCAGTACGCCCAAATGCCAAACAACGTGCGCCCTTGGCCCCTGTGAAAGATGATGTTGCTGCTTTGGATCAGTATCCTGCTCTGTGGCAGGACCGAAATACAAAGAGCCTCGGGCGAAGCCCTCGCGTGTTTGTCCGCGCGGCTAGGATACTGTGCCCATCACAAGTGATCTGGCTTGTTCGCGCAGCACAAATTTCTGGATCTTTCCGGTAGAGGTTCTGGGGATCACCGTAAACACATAGGTCGCCGGAACCTTGTAGGCGGCCAGTTCTTTGCGGCACCAGTCCTTCATGATCGACGGATCAGCCTGATGGCCCGGGGCCAGTTCGATGAAGGCACAAGGGGTCTCCCCCCATTTCTCGTGCGGCATTGCAACCACTGCGACCACTGCAACGGCGGGGTGTCGATACAGCGCCTCCTCGACCTCGATGGAAGAAATGTTTTCGCCCCCCGAGATAATCACATCCTTGGAACGGTCCTTGAGCTGGACATAGCCATCGGGATGCATCACGCCCAGATCACCGGAATGGAACCAGCCGCCGGCAAAGGCCTCTTGTGTGGCCTTTGCATTGCGGAAATATCCCTTCATGACGACATTGCCACGAAACATGACCTCTCCCATTGTCTGCCCGTCACGCGGCACGGGCGCCATGGTTTCTGGGTCCAGCACATCCAACTGCTCCAGCGGCAGATAGCGCACACCCTGACGGGATTTGAGTGCAGCCTGACGCGCTGGCGGCAGTGCCGACCAGCTTTCGTGCCAGTCATTCACGACAGCGGGTCCATAGGTTTCGGTCAAGCCATAAAGATGCGTCACATCGAAGCCTGCGCTGTTCATATCGGCCAGCACCTTTTCGGGTGGCGGTGCTGCAGCGGTAAAAAACTGCACGGCATGATCCAGCGGGCGTTTCACGTCAGGCGGTGCCGTGATCAAAAGCGACATCACGATCGGCGCACCGCACAGGTGGGTCACCTGTTCGTCGGCAAGCGCGTTCCAAATCGGTGCGGCCCGGACCTGACGCAAGCAAACATGGGTGCCGACAATTGCCGAAAGCGTCCATGGAAAGCACCAGCCGTTGCAGTGAAACATCGGCAGGGTCCACAGATAGACCGCATGTTTGGGCATCGAGGCGGTCAGCGCATTGCCCTGTGCCAAGAGATAGGCCCCGCGATGATGCGACACGACGCCTTTTGGATCGCCGGTGGTACCCGATGTGTAATTGATCGCAATTGCATCCCATTCATCCAAGGGCATCAGCCACACGAAATCACGATCACCCGAAGCGAGGAATGTTTCATAATCGAGCGCACCGGAAGGACCGCGTTCGCCGTCATATTCAGGATCATCGTAGTGGATCACCGCTGGCGGGTTTGCGCAAAGGGCCAGCGCGTCCTGGAGAAGCGGCATGAATTCGGCATCCACGATCACAAGCCGCGACATCGCGTGATCAAGCTGGAAGGCAATGATTGCTGCATCCAGCCGCGTGTTGATCGCATGCAGGACCGCGCCGCACATGGGCACGCCGTAATGGCATTCCAGCATGGCAGGCGTATTTGCAAGCAATGCCGATACGGTCTGCCCGCGCGCAATACCCCGTTGTGCCAGCGCCGAGGCAAGTTGCCGGGATCGTGCGTAGAAATCGGCATAGCTGCGGCGCAGTGATCCATGCACGATTGCCGTATGGTCAGGAAAGACCGCAGCGGCCCGTTCAAGAAATCCCAGCGGTGTGAGTGGCTGATAATTCGCGGGGTTGCGGTCCAGTCCCGTGTTGTAGGGGTTGGTCATGTCAGGCATCCTGCCACTGCGGCGTGCGTTTTTCGATGAAGGCACCGATGCCTTCTTCGGCATCATGGGCAAGCATATTTTCGACCATGACCGCGGACGCATAGGCATAGGCCTCTGCCAAGGGCATTTCGGCCTGCGCGTAAAATGCGCGCTTGCCTGTCGCCAGCGTCATGCGCGACTTTGATGCGATCTTGCGGGCCAATTGCATGACAACCTCGTGTAGCGCTTCGGAAGTGACGCAGCGGTTGACCAGACCGATGTCACAGGCACGAACAGCAGGAACCATATCGCCGGTCAACAGCATCTCCATGGCGTGTTTGTTTGCGACATTGCGCGACAGCGCCACCATCGGCGTCGAACAAAAGAGCCCTATATGCACGCCCGGTGTGCTGAATTGCGCGGTTTCGGCGGCGATGGCCAGATCGCAGCTGGCCACCAACTGGCAGCCTGCTGCCGTGGCGATACCCGCGACCTCGGCGATCACCGGTTTGGGGCATGACACGATCCCCTGCATAACGGCAGAACATTGCGTCAGAATACGGGTGAAATAGGCATGACCCCGATCATCGCCGCTGCGTCCGGCGGTCATTTCCTTGAGGTCATGGCCCGCACAGAAGGCAGGCCCATTGGCAGCGAGCACGATGACCCGTACCGCAGGGTCGGTCCCCGCTTGCGCAAAGGCAGTGCCCAAGGCATTCAGCATCGCCTCGGACAAGGCGTTGCGTTTTGCGGGGTTATTCAGGGTCAGGCGCAGGATTCCATCCTTGTCCAGATCATGCAAAAGGATGGAATTCAAAGCAAAGCCCTCAAAGAATGTTGATTTCGACGCTATCGGCAAGCGTATTGGCGATAAAGCAATAGCGGTGTGCACGCTCTTGCATTTCTGCCTTGTCTTGATCCGTGACGCTGAACCCCGTGTCGAAGCGGACCACGGGATGCAGATCGATCCGCGTCACCGACATCTGGCCACGCGCGTTCTTGCCCAGATGGGCAACGGCGTGATCACTGTAACCGGCAACCGGCCAGCCTGCTTTGGCCGCCAGTGCAAGGTAAGTCATCATATGGCAGCTCGACAAAGCCGATGCCAGTGCCTGTTCTGGGTTGGTATGGTCGGGATCGCCGCCCCAATCAGGGGCGGCGTCCACATCGAGTTCGTACCGGTTGTTGAAAAAAACACGGTGCGCGTTGGAGTACTGGCCGGAGAGCAATGGCGCACCATTGCGCTGCCAATGCAGATCAATCGCAAGATCGGACATTATCGTATCTCCCGGTCAGGCAGCAGCGAGCGATTTTTTCGGGTCATAGAACGGACGCTCGACCACTGTCGCAACGGTCGGCCCCGATGGCAGGACCACCTCAAGCTCCATGCCGATATGTGCGCAATCGACCGAAACCATCGCCAAAGCGATGTTACGCTCCAGCCGCGGGGAATAGACCGCAGATGTGACCTTGCCGACCACCTGTCCACCATGTTGAACGGCCCAGAAAGTGGTGTTGGGACCCTTCAGAGGATCGGCGTCGATGATCAGCCCCACTTGCTTGCGATCAACGCCAGCGTCACGGATACGGCGCAGTGCGGCCTTGCCGATGAAATCCGCCTCCATGTCGAGGTCGACAAGCCTGTCAAGGCCAAGCTCATAGGGGTTTGTGTGGATATCGGCATCAGCGTGATAGGACAGCATCCCGCCCTCGATGCG
>CAYGMX010000116.1:0-4266 GCA_964351055.1 uncultured Loktanella sp.
AGGATTTTGTTGGTGATGATGATGATTATGATGATGATGATGATGATGATGATGATGATGATGACGATGACGATGACGATGACGATGACGATTAGAATGGTCAGGTCGTGATAGGCCTGAGGAGACAACATATTTGAATGGCCGCTGGACCGTCTTGGCAATTGTCTTGGTACAGATGCTCTGCGCCATTTTTTTCGTGTCGCAAATTCTGGGTTCGGTCCTCGGGGTAGCGCCGATTGCGTGGCAGTTGAGCGAATTGATCGAACTTGGCGCAGCTGTCGGATTGCTTTTGGGTGTTGGCTTTGGGTGGCTTGTGTTGCGCCGGACCATGGCACGCAATGTCGCGGTTGAAGATCAATTGCGCCTTGCCTCGGGCGCGTTCATGGATGTCATGGAAGAGCGGTTTTCCAAATGGGAGCTGACGCCCGCAGAGCGCGATGTCGCACTTTTCGCAATCAAAGGTATGTCCACCCAAGAGATCGCCGGCCTTCGGGAGGTCAGCGAAGGCACAATCAAGGCCCAGACCAACGCGATCTACCGTAAGGCCGGGGTGACAGGCCGCAACCAGTTGTTGAGCCTGTTCATCGACGATCTGATGGCTGTGGACTGATCAGCCGATCTCGCCTTTGTCGGCATAGGTACGCAGCACATCAATCGGCACAATTTCGAGCGCGCGCACATGGGTTGCATGCAGGTTGACTTGCGGCGCACAGCCCTCTTCATGGGCTTGCAGGAACCGGCTTGCGCAGAGGCACCAACCATCCCCCGCCTTGAGGCCCGGAAACCCGAATTCGGGGCGTGGCGTGCTGAGATCGTTGCCCACATACTTCGAAAAGGCCAAGAATTCTGCGGTCATCACCGCGCAGACCGTGTGGCTCCCCTGATCGGCAGCACATGTGTCGCAAGCCCCGTTGCGGAAAAACCCGGTCATCGGGTCCACCGAGCAGGGGGTTAGCGTGCTGCCAAGTACATTGAATGAGGGGTCTTTTTCCATAACGTCCACACTTCTCGACTTTTACCGCATTTCATTAGGGATCAGTGTAAAGGCATTTCGCGCCAAGGCCACCTGAAAGCCATCAAAGGTACGCGACCATCCGCTGCACCCTTTACGGCCCAGACCATTCAATCCACCGCCCGTGGAAATCCGCACGTCCCAGATCAAGTGTGATATCGCCCGGCCAAAGCCGCAGGGTCAACGCCGCCCCGCGCGCGCCCCCGTCGTTCTCCATGCCGAACCACGCCAAAGGCGAAGCGGCGGTTGCATGTACACCTGCGCGCGCGATCATAGCGGCACCTTCCGCTTTCTTGTCGGCGGGAAAATACTGCCAAGCAACAGTGCTATAGACCAGATGTAACTGGCCCTCTTGATGATCCAGCCGCGCTTTGAGCCAGTCAACTGCGTCGCCTTTTGCGACGTGAGTTTGGGCCGCTTTGATTGCGGCTTGGGTCAAGGCCAGTCGCTCGGGCTGATCCGGCCAAAGATAGGCCTGAAGCCGCAGCGCATGGTCCTGAGTTGTCGGATCCAGCGGGTTGAGGTCAACACCCGCGCGCGCCACGACTTCTGGACGCTTTTCCGCGGGCAAAGGGCCTGCCCATTCAGGGCGCAGCACCAGTGCCGCGTTGCGTGGGCCAAAATAGGCGCCTTGCAGTTGCAGCCCGTATTCATCCCAATGCAGGTTCAGCCCACCGCTTGCACCCAACTCCGAAGTCCGGATCGGCAAGCCAAAGCGGTCCGCAAGCAGATGTCCGACAGCAATCAACGTGGCAGAGCGACGGACTTCATTCGTTTGGGGCGCGCTGTCTAGCCATTCATTGATGTGATCGGCATCCGCCCGCAATGTCTTGCAGACAGCTTGCCATAGGGAGGCATCGCTTGTTTGCTGTGGGGGATAGACCTGCGCCAAACCTGCATGACCTTGCAAATGCAGCGCATGCAGCGCGCCTGCCAGACGCAGCGGTACTGATTGCCCGCGCGGGCTGATGTCACCAGACCAGCCAAAGATCCGGTCCTTGATGGCCCCGTCGGGCCAGACTTGCGTGGCGCAAAGTGTCATCAACCGCCCCATGAAGGGCGAGCCAAGGCTGGCGCAGGCATTGGATTGATAAAGGAACGCCTCTCGAATGGCGGCTGGGGTCACCTGAACCGATCCACAAGTTTTTGCATCGGTGAACGTGTGTCTTGTGTGATGTCATCTAGAATGGTCACTGCCGCAGGTTTCGGCGGGGATTTGGATGACCGTGCCGGCGCCACGCGCAAGGCAATCGCATTCAGAAACTTTGGTCCGTCCCCTGCGACAAGGCTCACGACCCCGTCGCTGATCCCGCGCAAAACGTCGTCCAGCCAGTCGGCGTCTGCCTTAGGAAAGTCACGCAGCACATAGCCGGGTACGGCATCCTTGTGGCCCGGATGCCCGACACCCAGCCGCACGCGGTCATAATCAGGCCCGATATGCCCGTGGATCGACCGCAGGCCATTGTGCCCCGCATGTCCGCCACCTGTCTTGAGCCTGACCTTGCCCGGTGCAAGGTCGATTTCGTCATGGAAAACGGTCACATCTTCTGGCGCGAGTTTGAGATAGCGCATCGCCTCGCCCACCGATTGGCCCGAAAGGTTCATAAAGGTTTCGGGTTTCAGCAGCGTCACCTTTTCCGACCCCAGGCGCCCCTCGCAGGTTTGCCCCTGAAACTTGGAGCGCCACACGCCGAACCCGTGATCGGCAGCAATGCGGTCCATCGCCATAAAGCCGATGTTATGACGGTTCTGCGCGTATTTCGCGCCAGGATTTCCGAGGCCGACGAGTAGTTTCATGGCGCAACCTTAACCGATGCCGCAGCGCAGCGCCAGATGGGCGCATCAGCTTTGCGGCGCATCGCCAAGCGTGCCCCGCAGAACAAGGCTGACATCAAGGGCCGCGGCCTTGGGGGTGCCGCCGTCCTGCACCATCGCGACAAGGGTTTGGGCCGCCATGCGCCCCATCTGCTGGTGCGGGACATGCACGGTGGTCAGGGGCGGATAAGCGATTTGCGCCAGTTCGATATCGTCAAAGCCGACGATGGAAACAGCACCCGGGATAGGTATGTCCATGGCTTGCGCCTGGCGTAATGCGCCCACCGCAAGCACATCGTTGCCACACAGCACCGCGGTCGGGCGCGGTCTGTGCTGCATCAATGCAGCGAAGGCCTTGGCCCCATTGTCGATCGCATAACCGGTTTCGATGACCTGCAACGCCGCCGGTTGCAGGCCCGCCTCGGCCATCGCGGCCTTGACCCCTTCCAGTCGCGCGGTCGCGCGGTCGTTGTCGGCGGTCGGTGCGGAGATCATTGCCAGATTTCTGTGACCTCTGGCAATGACTTCGCGCGCCATCATCTGCATTGCCGCCTTGTTGTCAAAGCCGACAGAGGGGAGCGGTGCGTCTTTGTCGAAAGCCCATGTAATCAGGGTGGGAATGCCCTGCGCCGCTAGAAACTGGTAGATTGCAGGCGAACGCGCATGCCCGATCAGCAACAACCCGTCGGCCCCTCGCGCGACAAGCGCGCGTATTTGCTCTTCTTCGATGTCAGGCTGATAAGAGGTGCTCGCGACCAGCATGGTATAGCCATGCTGCCGCAATTCCTCCTGCACGGCCTGCAAGCCGCGTGCAAAGATCGCGTTTTCCATTGTGGGAATGATCGCACCGATCGTGTTTGTGCGGCGCGCGGCCATCACCTTGGCCCCGAAGTTCGGAGAATAGCCCAAGGCAGCAACCGCAGTTTGCACCTTGTCCCGTGTTGCGGGCGCGACTTTTTCAGGAAAGTTCAGCACCCGTGATACGGTCGCCGTTGATACACCCGCAAGGCCAGCAACGTCATACAGCGTAGGGATCGGGCGTTGATTGGTCATTGTCGTCCTTGGAAGCTGCGGTGATCCTCTGTCTAGCCTGACAGAAAACCGGGGCCTAGCAAAAATTCCCTTACGTCAATGTAAAGGCTTGCATGGAGCTAATGTAAAGGCTTACATTAGTGGCGAATCAAGACGCATCCGGGGGAGGGGGCACGTCGCAACGCTGTTGGTTCATGCGCGGGCGCAAACCACAGACCCAAATCTTCTCTGTTTTTGTTACCCAAATAAGGCAATATCCATATGGCACGCGAATACCTCAAGAAAGCGACCCTGACAGCCCAATCCGGTGCATCGGACGTGCACGCATTGGTTAAGGGAATCCTTGATGATATCGAAACGGGCGGCGACGCCAAAGCGATGGAATACGCGGCCAAATTTGACAAATA
>CAYGMX010000116.1:4276-7844 GCA_964351055.1 uncultured Loktanella sp.
ACGCCGAAATCGCGGCCGCTGCCGATCTTGTGCCGCAAAAGCTCAAGGAAGATATCCAGTTCGCCCAAGACAATGTTCGCCGCTTTGCCGAAGCGCAAAAAGCGACTGTCAGCGATTTCGAGTACGAGGTCGTGCCCGGCCTGATCGCAGGCCAGAAATCCATCCCCGTCGATGCCGCCGGTTGCTATATCCCCGGTGGGCGTTACAGCCACATTGCCTCGGCGATCATGACGGTGACTACGGCAAAAGTTGCCGGTTGCAACCACATCACCGCAACATCCCCGCCACGCCCCGGTGTCGGTGTCGCCCCCGCCATCATCTATGCCGCCCATATCTCTGGCGCGGATACGATCATGGCGTTGGGCGGTGTGCAGGGTGTCGCGGCAATGACATTCGGCCTCTTTGGTCTGCCCAAGGCCAACATCCTTGTAGGTCCGGGCAACCAGTTTGTCGCCGAAGCGAAACGTATCCTTTTCGGGCGTGTGGGCATCGACATGATCGCAGGCCCCACCGACAGCCTGATTCTGGCTGACAAGACGGCTGATCCGCATATCGTCGCGACCGACCTCGTGAGCCAAGCCGAGCACGGGTATAACTCCCCCGTCTGGCTGGTCACTGATGACCGTGCGCTGGCCGAGGACGTGATGGCCCGCGTGCCGGACCTCATTGCCGATCTGCCCGAAGTGAACCGCGACAATGCCGCCGCCGCGTGGCGCGACTATGCCGAGGTCATCCTTTGCGCCGATCGCGAGGAAATGGCAGCCTGTTCGGACGACTATGCCCCCGAGCACCTGACCGTGCAGGCCCAAGACCTGCCGTGGTGGCGTGACCGGCTCAGCTGCTATGGTTCGCTTTTTCTGGGCGAGGAAACCACTGTGTCTTACGGTGACAAGGCCTCTGGCACCAACCACGTGCTGCCGACATCGCGCGCGGCCTCCTATACTGGTGGCCTGTCGGTTCATAAATACATGAAGATCGTGACATGGCAGCAGGCGACCCGCCAAGGCTCCAAGCGGGTGGCAGAGGCGACCGCGCGCATTTCGCGTCTGGAAGGCATGGAGGGACACGCCCGCGCGGCGGATGTGCGGCTTGCCAAATACTTCCCCGGCGAGAATTTCGATCTGACACCTGATGACTGATCCGGTCGATCTTTTTGACCTCACAGGTCGTGTCGCATGCGTCACCGGCGCAAGCGCGGGGCTTGGCCAAAGGGCGGCGGATGTGCTTGCCGCTGCAGGGGCACGGGTCGTCGGTGTAGCGCGGCGTGCCGAGGCGCTGCATGCGTGGGCGGCTGCGACAGGTAAGAACACTGCTGTCGTTGCAGCGGACCTGTCACAGCGCGACCGGATCAAAGAGATCGCCGATCAGATCGCCGCCCCGTTCGGTGCGCCTGACATTCTGATACATGCCGCAGGCATCAACACCCGCGAAGGTGCGGATGACGTAACCAACGCAGGCTGGGACATCACGATGAACCTGAACCTTGCAGCGCCGTTTTTCCTGAGTCAGGCCTTTGTACCTGCCATGAAGGCGCGCGGTTGGGGCCGGATCGTGAATTTCGCCTCATTGCAGACCACCCGCGCTTTTCCGGGGGGAATCGCCTATGGTGCATCCAAGGCGGGCATCGCCCAACTGACCCGTGCTATGGCAGAGGCGTGGTCAAAGGACGGGATCACCGCAAACGCGATCGGGCCGGGTTTTTTTCCGACTGAATTGACAGGGCCGGTTTTTGCAGACCCAGAACGCGCGGCCCGCAATGCGGCCCAGACATGTATCGGGCGCAACGGCGAATTGTCAGACATCGACGGCCCGCTGCTTTTTCTATGTTCTGATGCGTCCGCCTACGTGACAGGGCAGGTCCTGATGGTCGATGGGGGGTTCACCGCAAAATGAAAGCACTGGTTTATGATGCCGTGGAAAAGCTGGTTTATCGCTATATGCCAGACCCTGTGCCAGCGCTGGGCCAAAGCCTGATCAGGATCGCGGCATCGGGCATTTGCGGGTCGGATATGCATGCCTATCTGGGGCACGACGAACGCAGGCCCGCACCGCTGATCCTTGGGCACGAGGCCGCCGGTACGGTTGTCGGTGGCGCTCTGGACGGCAAGCGGGTCACGATTAACCCGCTGACCACCTGTGGCACCTGTGCCGCCTGCAAGGCGGGCCGCGACAATTTGTGCGGCGATCGGATGATTATTTCGATGCCCCCGCGCGAGGGCGCCTTTGGCGAGTTCGTGATTATGGCCGACAGAAACCTTGTCGAGGTGCCCGACCATGTGCCCTTTGAAAAGGCGGCCTTGGCAGAGCCCTTGGCGTGCGGTTGGCATGCCGTAAGGCTAGGCGCTGCGGCCCTTGATATACCAATTGAGCAGGCGCGCTGCGTGATCATCGGCGGTGGCGCGATTGGGGTGGGGGCTGCACTTAGCCTGCGCGCCTTCGGGGCGACAGATATCAAGGTTATTGAACCGAACGCCTTACGCCGTGACACCCTTGACGGGATCGGCGGTTTCACTGCGGTCGCTTCCGGCACGGCGGTTCAGGCCGATCTGGTGATCGATGGGGTCGGTTACGCCGCTACGCGCGCAGATGCCTCTGGCATCGTGCGCCCGGGTGGTGTGATCATGCATATCGGTTTGGGCGAGGGGACGGGCGGGCTTGATATCCGCCGCATGACCTTGCAGGAAATCACCTTTATCGGGACATATACCTATACCGCACAGGATTTCCGCGACACTGCGGCCGCCATCTTTGATGGGCGTCTGGGTGCGCTTGACTGGACAGAGCAACGGCATCTGTCTGATGGTCAGCAAGCCTTTGCCGATATCCGCGCAGGGCGGGTTGCGGCCCCAAAGATCATTCTGCGGCCATGACCACGGCCTTGCTTCATCCGACTAAACCCAAGGAGAGCTGACATGTACACCAACATCATCGTCCCTATGGCGCTGGATCACGGCATCGCGGAAACGACGATCAGGATTGCCCGCACACTGCTGTCCGAAGGCGGGCAGATTACGGCGCTGCATGTCTATGAGGCGCCGGAAAATTCGGTCTTGCCCTATATTGACGAAACCGTCATGCAAACGGCCTTCGCACGCAGAACAGCCCTCTTGGAAGAGCGCGTCGCGGCCATGCCCGATGTCACTGCCAAGATCGTCAAGGGCCACAGCGGGCGCACCATCGTCGACATTGCCACCAGCATGCAGGCCGATTGCATCGTTCTGGGCTCTCACAAACCCGGACTGATTGACTATCTGCTGGGATCGACGGCCGCCCGCGTCGTGCAGCATGCGCCCTGTGCGGTCCATGTGGCCCGCTATCCCGAATAACACATCCTCGCAACCCATGCCGCCGCGATCGCAGGCGCAATCAGGAGACTTAAAACCTTGAGTATCAGCAAGAAAATCGTGGATGACTTTGTCGCCAACGATGTATCGTTCATCACCACCGTGCCGTGCAAGCAACTGGCTGGCGTGATCGACGAAGTCGAAGCGCGGCCAGAGATTTTCCATATTCCTTCCAACAAGGAAGACGAAGGTATGGGGCTGTGCGCCGGTGCCTTCATGGGCGG
>CAYGMX010000117.1:0-7787 GCA_964351055.1 uncultured Loktanella sp.
ACCAGCAGGCTTTCCTGCTGGCCTTTGCGGATCAGATTGATCTGCTCTTGCACGCTGTCATGTTCGGTTTCGCAAACCTGCGCAAACAGATCGGCAAATTCGGGGATCGCGACAGACAGGGCGGTTTCTTCGGGATTTGGCCCGACAGACAAAAGCCGTCGGGCCGAGGGGTTCACAAAGGTCACACGCCCTGTGGAATCCAGCCCCACAACGCCGGAGGTTACCGAACTCAGCACAGAATCAAATAGCCGCCGCCGGCGTTCAGAGGCGCGGTTTGTCTCAAGCAACTGGTCGCGCTGTCCTTTCAGCCGACTGGTCATCTGGTTGAAGTAATGCCCCAGTTGGGAAATCTCGTCGTCGCCGTCATCCTCGATCACGCGGACATCCAGATCGCCGGAGCCAACCCGCTGCGACGCGGACACCAGCCGCCCCACAGGGCGCGACAACCGTTCGGCAAACCACAAGCCGCCCCAGATGGCCCCAAGGATCAGGATGATCGCAAAACCAAGGTAAAGCAGGCCAAACTGAAACAGCAGTTGCCCGCGCTCGTTTGACAGTTGTTCATACTGGGCCACTGTTTCTGTCGTATCGTCCAACAGCGTGAGAACGGTTCCATCCACGGCGCGCGTCACGTAAAGATAACGGTCCCGAAATGCGGTCAGCGGAATAAGCGCGCGGAACTCGTTGTTGGCAAAGTCCTGAATGATGGTAAGGCCGGTGCTTTCCGCGCTGGAAAAATCCTCAGGCGACGGACGTTCATAGCCGAACTCATAGGACCGCGCCCCGCGCGCTGCGATATTGCCCAAACCGTCGATCACGAAGGCCTCTGTCAGGCCCCGCTCGATCTGCGCCTGCACTTCACCCAAGGCGCGCCGCACCTCGCCGTCATCCATAAACAGGTTGTCCTGCCTTTCACGGTTGAGATAGGCCGCAAGCCCGCGCCCGTCGCGGGTCAATTCGCGCCTATGTTCTTCTTCATAGGCCTGCGCGGTCGTCAAAGAAGTGCGCAGTACGTTACCCACGGGTTCCGAAAACAACCCATCCAGCGCAATGGAAATCAAGGTGACCGAAAAGATCGCCACCAATACAATCGGCACCAATGCCGAGAGCGCAAAAACGCCCGTCAGCCGCAAGCTGAGCCGTGACCCCGCAGAGCGGGCGCGCCGTGCTGCAACCATCCGCGCCACCTGCCGCATGACCAGTGCTGCAACAATCAGCACGTAGATCAGGTCAAGCAGCAAGACCATTTGCAGCGAGGTCGACGATGCGCCCTTACCCAGAGGTCCGACGACCACATAGGTCAGCGCCGCCAAAGCCGGTGCCGCAAGGACCAGACCCATGGTAAATGCGCTTTGCACATGGCGCTGCCGCAGCCAGCGGTTCAGCCAAACAAAGTTGATGCCCTGAAGGGTACGCCGCACGCGCAAAGCCCTGTTATTGTGGTGAGGTCGCCCTCACGATACCGCAAAATCTGTGGTCTTTCTGATACGCTGACGCACCAGTGCCACGGTTATGTTGCGGTTTTACATCAATTTGCGGCGACGAGTCACGCGGATATCGAGGTCTGTGATCTTCTTGCGCAGGGTGTTGCGGTTAATGCCAAGTAAATCAGCACATTTCGCCTGATTACCGCCTGTGGCATCCAGTGCAATTTCGATCAGCGGCCCTTCGACTTCTTTCAGAATCCGGTTGTAGAGTCCCGGCGGAGGCAAAACCCCCCCGTGCAAATCAAAATAGCGCCGCAGGTGTTTGCCGACACTGGCCGACAGTTTTTCACCCTCGCCCCCCGAGCGCAGCGGCTCGATCGCGGGCTGGTTGCCCAAGACCAACTCGACCTCGGCGCGCGAGATTTCTTCTTCGGCAGCAGTAAAGACCAGACGCCGCACTGCATTTTCCAACTGCCGAACATTGCCCGGCCAGCTATAGGCGCGCACCAGATCAAGGGCCGCATCACCAAAGCGGCGCAAAGGCGCGCCGTCACGTTCCGCGCGCGCCAGAAAATGCGCGGCCAGCAGCGGGATATCATCCACACGCTCTCGGAGAGAGGGCACATCGACCGTCACACCGCCAAGCCGATAAAACAGATCCTCGCGGAATTCCCCGTCTTCCATCCGCGCCATCAAGTCCGATTGCGATGTGGCCATGATGCGCGGTGCATTGTCCCCCAGACTGTCCAGCATGCGCACGATGCGTCCTTGTGCGGGCTCTGACAGGTCGCTGACTTCATCAAACAGGATCGACCCGCCCTTGGCACGGCTCAGCACGGTGGATGGCCCGTCCATCCCTTCAAGGTCTCCCGCAGAGACCACGACAAACGGCAGGCTGCGCCGGTCAGAGAAATCATGCACTGCGCGCGCGATCAGTGACTTGCCAGTACCGCTTTCGCCGGTAATCAAGACAGGAAGCTGTGTGTTCATCACCCGCGCCACCAGACGGTACAGCGCCTGCATCACATTGGTGCGGCCCACCAAGGGCAGATCGCCCCCCTGCTCGGTCGCCGCGATATCAGGAACGCGGGTGACGGGCGCACGCCGCTTGACCTCGAGCGCGCGGGCGGCACGTTTCATCAGATCGGGCAAGTCAAAGGGCTTGGGCAAGTAGTCATAGGCGTCAGCCTCTGCCGCCTGAATGGCTGTCATGATCGTATTCTGCGCCGAGATCACGATGACCGGCAGCCCCGGACGGGCCGCCGCGATCTTGGGCAATTGTTCCAGCCCGTTGCCGTCGGGCATAATGACGTCAGAGATCACAAGATCGCCTTTGCCCTCGTCCACCCAGCGCATCAGCGTCACAAGCGAAGAGGTCGCATGCACCTTGCACCCAGCCCGCGTCAGGGCTTGGGTCAACACGGTTCTGATCGTGCGGTCATCATCAGCGACTAGAACGGTACCGTCCATCAGTTCTCTCCTGTTTCAGTATCTTTGGGGGCGACGGGCAGTGAAATGCGGAACACCGTGCGCCCCGGCACGCTGTCCACGGATATCCATCCGCCACCGTCGCCAATCAGTTTTGACACCAGCGCAAGGCCCAGTCCGGTGCCATTTTCCTTGCCCGAAATGAAGGGCTCGAAAATGTCATCCGCAATTTCACGCGGCAGGCCGGGGCCGTCATCGATGATTTCGATCTGCAAGGGCAGTCGGGCCTGCGTGCCGTCCGAACGATGCACGCGCAAAGACGAATCGTAATAGGTGTGCAACCGGATCGTCCCAGCTTCTTTGCAGGCTTCCGAGGCATTCTTGAGCAGATTCAAGAACACCTGCAAAAGCTGGTCCCCATCTGCTACGGTCTGCGGCAACGAGGGGTCGTAATCCTCGACAAACAGCATATGCGCGCCAAATCCGACAGCCGCCGACTGGCGGGCGCGATCAAGTATATCATGGATATTGACGGGTTTGAGAACCGGCGGGCGCAGGTTGCCGAACTGTTCGACCTGTTCGAGCAGTTTCACGATCCGGCGGCTTTCCTCGACGATCAGATCAGTCATTTCCTGATCTTCCAGCGACAGCCCCATCGACAAAAGCTGTGCCGCGCCGGTGATCCCCGCCAGCGGGTTCTTGATTTCGTGGGCCAGCATCTCGGCCATGCCGATGGCGGATTTTGCGGCTTTGCCGGAGGAATGGTTCTGGTTGATCCGGCTTGCAATCTCGCGCGGGCTGATCATCACGATCATCGCCTCGTCATCGCCCTGAAGCGGCGCGAACTGGATATTGCACATCATGGGCGCCCGTTCACCGCTGCCCACATCAACGTCATTCACAAAAAGCGAGGTCCGGTTTTCGCGCGCACGCCGGAACGGAGCTTCAAGCGGGGCGTCGATCATCACCTTTTCCCACAGCTTTTGCCCCAAGAGCGCCTTGCTCGACATATTGAGGAAACTTTCGGCGGCAGGGTTGCTCATGGTGATGACATCGTCACCATCCAGCATCAGCGACGGAACTGGCAACGACGACCACAGTGCGGCACCCAAAATCATGCGGCCACCTGCATATCCAAAGCATCGGGTAAATCACGCAGCACATCGGCTGGCTCTGCATGGGTCAGGATCGCCTTGCGCAAGGCAGGTGCTGTCCCCGCATCATCCATATACCAGCCCAGATGCTTGCGCGACACCTTGCGCCCCATCTCGGCCCCGTAAAATGAAAGCATCGCTTCATAGTGCCCGCAGACCAGATCGATCAATGCCGCCCCTTCCGGTACCACAGGCTGTGGCGTGCCGTGGAGCGCTGCGGCAATCTGGGCCAAGATCCACGGCCGCCCTTGCGATCCACGCCCGATCATCACCCCATCCGCCCCCGACTGGCGCAGCGCCTCGCGCGCAGTCTGTGTATCGACAATGTCGCCATTCGCGATCACGGGAATAGTGACCGCGTCCTTGACCGCACGAATGGCAGCCCAGTCAGCAGCGCCTTTGTAGAACTGGCATCGCGTGCGCCCGTGGATCGTGACCAGTTTGATTCCCGCATCCTCGGCGCGCTTGGCCACATCAGCGGCATTCAGGCAGTCATCGTCCCAGCCCAATCTGGTCTTGAGCGTGACGGGAATATCCACCGCATTGACCACCGCCTCGATCAGCGAAAGCGCATGGTCCGGCGTGCGCAGCAAGGCAGAACCGGAATAGCCATTGGTGACCTTCTTGGCCGGACATCCCATGTTGATGTCGATCAGGGCCGCGCCATTCGCCGCGATCATCTTTGCCGCCTCTGCCATCCAGTAGGCCTCGCGGCCTGCAATCTGTACAGCGGTTCCTTCCTGATCATAGCCCAGTTCGGCACGTTCCCGCACGCCGGGCTTGGCTTGGACCATTTCCTGACTGGCAACCATTTCGCTTACCACCCACCCTGCCCCGAACGACGCAACCAACTGCCGGTACGGCAAGTCTGTGATCCCCGCCAAAGGCGCAAGTGCGACCGGTGGCGACAGCGCCACAT
Organism: uncultured Loktanella sp.; assembly: GCA_964351055.1. Lineage (GTDB taxonomy): Bacteria > Pseudomonadota > Alphaproteobacteria > Rhodobacterales > Rhodobacteraceae > Yoonia. The sequence continues at coordinate 4,929 of CAYGMX010000117.1, forward strand.
CGTCCAAGACCAGAGAATCCGTTTGTGCCAAAGAAACAATCATTTGATTACAGGTTATGCTTTTGCTTGGAGATAAGGACAAAACGCAATAGCCACAACGCGCGGCACCTCAAAACCTGCCGCAAAAATAGCACATGCCTAATAATTAATCAAAATGCCCGCAAAACTGTCGAATTGCGTTGCACCTATCCGCGCCCTAAACCGTGGGACAAACAGGATCGGAAGACAGATGACAACAGCCGCCATCATTGTTGCCGCAGGGCGTGGCACGCGCGCCGGAGGCGACTTGCCAAAACAGTGGCAAATCCTTGGTGATCGCGCCGTTGCAGCCCATGCTATGGCAAGGTTCGCCCGGCATCCCGCGATTGCGCGCCTTGTACTTGTGGTCCACCCCGACGACATCCAAAGCCAGCCTTGGCCAAAAACCCCTGACGCCCTGATTGTCGCGGGCGGCGCCACGCGTGCGGCCTCGGTGCGCGCAGGGCTCGCGGCTGTGGCGGGCACCGTGGACCACGTCGTGATCCATGACGCCGCCCGCCCCTTGGTCAGTGACGCCGTGATCGACAGGGTGCTTGACGCGCTGAAAACCCATGTCGGGGCGGCCCCTGCGGTTGCTGTCACAGATACAATCTGGCAAGGGTCGGGTGGTCAGGTCGCGGGCGTGCAAGACCGCAGCGGGCTTTTTCGGGCGCAAACACCGCAAGGATTCCAGCTAGCGGCGCTTCTGGCAGCCCACGCCATGGCGACAGGGCAGGAAACCGACGATGTTGCCGTGGCGCGGGCCGCTGGACTGGACGTTGCAATCGTGGCAGGCGATGAAGACAACATAAAGATCACCACGCCGGATGACTTTGAACGCGCGGCAAGACTGATGAGGCATCATATGGATATCCGCTGTGGCAATGGCTATGACGTGCACCGCTTCGGACCGGGCGATCATGTCTGGCTCTGTGGCGTACAAGTGCCGCACAGCCGCAGCCTGCAAGGGCATTCGGACGCCGATGTGGGCATGCATGCCGTCACCGACGCAATTTACGGTGCGCTGGGCAAGGGTGACATCGGGCAGCATTTCCCGCCGTCCGACCCGCAGTGGAAAGGCGCCGCGAGCCATATCTTTCTTGAACACGCCGTCGCACTTGCCACCGCCGAAGGCTTTGCGATCAGCAATGCCGATTGCACGCTGGTTTGCGAATACCCCAAAATCGGCCCGCATCAAGCGGCCATGAAAGCAGTCATGGCCTCTTACATGGGCCTTTCAAGCAGCCGGATCAGCGTCAAGGCAACCACTTCCGAGAAACTCGGGTTTACGGGCCGCGAAGAAGGCATCGCGGCACTTGCCACTGTCACATTGGTGAAATCATGACGCATCTGATCGCGACCTTCTTTTACGTGGGCCATTTGCGCCCCGCGCCGGGCACATGGGGGTCATTGGCCGCCCTGCCCGCGGCTTGGATGATCTATCTGTTGGCCGGACCATGGGGCCTGATCGTTGGTATCATCCTGTCCTATGGCTTGGGTGTCTGGGCAACAGGTGTCGAAACAAGGGGGAAGGACAACCACGACCCTTCAGAGATCGTGATTGACGAGGTCTGCGGTCAGTGGATCGCCCTCTTGCCCGTCGCAATCGGGGCCGCGCACGCGGGTGTTGCGATTACCGCGCTGTGGCCGGGCTGGATCGCGGCCTTTGTGCTGTTTCGTCTGTTCGATATCACCAAATGGGGGCCGATCGGCTGGGCCGACCGGATGCAGGGGCCGACAGGCGTGATGCTTGATGATGTGATTGCCGGCATCTTTGCCGCGATTGGTGTGATGGGGCTGGCATGGCTGGCGCACGTGGGCTTTGTGGCGCTGGTCAATCCGGCATGAGCATCGCCGCGGATCTGTTTGCGGCGGCAAAAGCCAAGGGGCTGATGCTGGCCACAGCCGAAAGCTGCACCGGCGGCATGGTCAGTGCGGCGATCACGGATATTGCAGGCAGTTCAGCGATCTTCGAGCGGGGGTTTGTCACCTATACCAACCGCGCCAAGGTCGAAATGCTGGGTGTGAAACCCGCAACACTCACTGCCCACGGTGCTGTGAGTGAAGAAGTCGCCGCGGAAATGGCGGGCGGCGCACTCGCCCATGCGCCGGCACAGATCGCTGTATCGATAACCGGCATCGCGGGCCCTGGCGGGTCGGAACACAAACCCGAAGGCCGGGTGTGCTTTGGGATCGCCACAGCCGAAGCGATCACCACCCAGACCCTCGAATTTGGGGCATTGGGGCGGGCGCGGGTGCGCCAGAAAGCCTGTGACCACGCGCTGGGCCTGCTTTTGGCGGCGGCAAACAGGGCCTAGCCGTAAAGCTCTTTTGCACGGCGCTCGAAGGATCGCACCACGCGCTGCATCGCTTCGTTAAAGAACATGCCCGCAGCACCTTGCAGCAGGCGGCTGCGGAATTCGAAATCGACGGCAAAAGACACCTCGCAGCCGCCCTCGACCTCTTTGAAGCGCCACTGGCTTTCCAGATGGCGGACCGGACCGTCAAGATATTCGGTATCAATCCGCATGTCCGCAGGCCAAAGGGTGACGCGGCTGCCGAATTTTTCGCGAAATACCTTAAAGGAAATCACCAGATCCGCGAGCATGACCGCGTGATCCCCTTTGTCGGTGATGCTGCGCACACGCGCGGCGGCCGTCCATGGCAGAAATTTCGGATAACTGGCCACATCCGCCACCAGATCATACATCTGTTTGGCGGTGTAGGGCAGGAACTTGGTCTCGGCATGGCTTGGCATAAGGGGCCTTTCGCGGGTTACTTTGGCACGTGATGTCGTAAACTACGCAGGGAAAATCAACCCAATACCTGCACCAGAGGCCC